>JAITVO010000064.1 GCA_031285765.1 Cytophagaceae bacterium
TGTTAAATTTGTATTACTGCTTATGTTTAAATTTCTCAGCATATTGTTGTTACATACAAGTTGCACCAACTCTGAACTGTTGCTTACATCCAACGATGTCAAATGATTGGAGTAACAGAACAAATTACTCAATTTCCCACAGTTAGCAACATCTAACGCTGTTAACGAATTCTCCATGCAAAGTAATGTTGTTAAATTTAAACAGTTGCTCACATCTAATAGCGTTAATCTGTTAGCTGAACAGTCCAAGTTCGTTAAATACGTCCATTGACTACAGTTCAAGTTACCGGCAAGATGTGAGTCAGTCCATCCTATTGCAACTAACCGTTTGGGCGAATCTTCGTTCCAATAAAGATTTTCTATTTTGCCTACCCATTCCTCCTGGGTTTGCCAGTTAAGCGTATCGCTAAGTTGTAATCCGAGCATCTGTCCGTTTATTTTCCCTGCCGCGTTTGATGGCTGCCGCAAAAATATCCGCAGTCCTTCCTTGTCGTCAGGGTTATAAACTTCAGTTACCTCAAAACTCACCGTTTGAGTATTGGAACTTAAAATATTAAGTTCCGGCGCAGTTGGTTCCGAGTTTGAAAAACCAACCCACTGCTGCGATTTCAATGTGATTGAACACAATGTAACGACTGCTGCTAAAAATGTAGTCTTCTTCATAACACAAATATTTGTCGGTTAATACTTAATTACCTTCTTTGTTATTGTTCTGTTTCCTGTTGTTATCTGCACAAAATAAACTCCTGCAGACAGGTGCGTAATGTCAATACTGGGTATATTGCCATACACCTCTATGTTGTTGCCAAACACATCAAATATCTGAACACTTTCCACTCTCAAATTCTGGTTGTTGAGCGCTGTCGAAACACCACCCTCAATTCTCAACTCTCCTGTTGTGGGGTTTGGATAAACCGTTATTTCATCCATACTGTTTACATCTGCAGAGCTAAGCGTAACCGTTTCGGTTACACGGTTTGAGCTGTCGGGCAAACAGCCTGCCTTATGGTATGTTTTTACATAATATTCGTATTCTCCGGCGGGCAGGTTTGCATCGCAGTAAACAGTTTCATTCACTAAAGTATCGGTTATCCGCACATTGTTTCTGTAAACATGATAGCCTCTGACCAACGAACTGTCGGCAGAAGCAACCCATTGCAGCTGTACGGAACTGTTATTAACCATTCCCGACTCTAAAGAGGTGGCATTCTCGCATACTGCCTCTTCATACTTGTAATCCTTTGTAATATTGTGGCAAAAAGTGGCCTCCAGCACTTGCCCGTAATCCCTGTAATACTCTATGCAAAGTTCCCGATGCTCTCCGCCTGGGTAGTCATTTTCCCAGTCAACTACTATTCGGCTGCGGAATATGTAAAAAACACCCGGCTCCCTGTCGGACATAAAATAGGTAAAATAGCTTTCATTATTTTCGTGCGGGTTGCAATTCTCGCATACATACACATGCCGAAATGTTTGCCCCGTATCGGCGCTGAACGATACCTTGTAGCTCATGCCCGGGAACCATGAACTGAGATAAACTTCACCCTTTTTTCCTCCACGATAAACATCCGGAAACAAACTGCCCATCTGGCCAAATACATACAATTCGTCAACTGGTATTCGAGTAAGTGATTGCCCACAATCATTTGTATGAGCTATTTGGTAAATATTATCACGAAGTCCGAAACCATACCCCTCGCAAGAATCAACTCCTAATTCAAACATTGCTCCTTGAGGTTGGGGGAAGTTATTAAAAGATTCTCCATAATTAACACTTCGAAAATATCCCCCCCCCCTCGATAAATCAAACCATCGAAATTTGCTGTATGATAACTTCTACTTCCTAAATACTCCTCTCTAAAAGTCCAATTTTCCCCATAGTCAAAACTGACCCAAAGCGAGGTGTAACTGTAATCATTTTTATAATATATATGCTTGTTGTAAACCACTCCGGGAGTGGCATCGGCAAGTATATACTGCGCTTGCATTACAGAACCGGGTTCGGTGTACATGTCGGCATTGTACTGTATGGTCAGTTTTTTACCGTGTTCGGTAATATGGTAAACGGCTGTACGCAAAGTGTCGTAAAATGGAGGTCCTATTGGGCTGTAAATTCCATACCATAAGCCGGTAGCATACAGTTCGCCCTGTTCGGCGCCGCGGGCAACCATGCGGTTTTGGGCACGTAAAAAACTGCCTGTTGCAAAGCAAAGCATTGTAAAAAATAAAACGTGTTTCATGGTTTATATACTTTGTTACAAAGGTATTCGATTTGATTATTAATAGCAATGCTTCTTTTCAAAACTCACCGTTTGAGTATTGGAACTTAAAACAGTAAGTTGCGGTGCAGTTGGTTCCGATTTTGAAAAACCGACCCATTGCTGCGACTTCAATGTGATTGAACACAATGTAACGACTGTTGCTAAAAATGTAATCTTTTTCATAACTTAATTTGTTTAGAATTAATTTTTAAGCACTTTTTTTGTTACTGTTCTTCTTTCTGTTGTTATCTGCACAAAATAGATTCCTGAAAGCAGATGAATATCAATGCTGGGCGTATTCTTATACAATCCTGCAGTTTTTTCAAACACATCAAACATCCGAACATTTTCCACCCTCCATTCTCCACTTTCAATTATCCTCTACCTCACCAGCATTACAGTTCCTGCTTCGCGGAACTCTTTTCCACTGATAAATTTACCGGATGCACGGTAGGTATATACAGCCTGCGGCGCAAACTCTCCTTCGTGATAGCCATCCCAGCCTTCTTCGATGTCGTGCGTTTCGTAAATCAGCTGTCCCCAGCGATTGAATATCTGCAATACAAAACTGCTTGCATCTACATCTTTGTAAACGGGCTTGAATACAAGCGCATGTGTTGCCGACTGCGCAGCGCTCTGCGAATCGCCCGGACGCGGCATAAATGCGTTGGGGAATGCGATGAATCCCTGCTGCAAAGCCTCGATGGCAGCCAGTGTAATGCTATCAACGCATCCGAAAGAGTTTGTTACTTTCAGCGAAACATCGTATTTGCCTTTCATCTGATATTCGTGCGTCGGGCTTTGCTCTTCCGAAATGTTGCCGTCGCCAAACTGCCAGTACCACTGAACGGCGTCGGTTGAGTAATCGAAGAAGATAGCTTTGTCGTCGGGAATATAAACCAAATCCTTCTGCACGCCAAAACTTGCTTTGGGATGATCCCAAACGGTGATGATGGTATCGGCGATTCCGTCCTTTCCGTCGGGACCCGGAGCAATGAGCTGCACATTGTAAACGCCCGGTTGCTCAAACGTGTGGAATACGTTGCGCGATGCAGATGTTGTTCCATCGTTGAAATCCCACTCATAGGCATTTGCTCCGCTCTCCGACAGGTTTGTAAATTCAACACTGAGCGGATAGCAGCCTTCGGTAACGTCAACATCGAATGCGGCATAAGGTACAGCCTTGTACTCAACGCGCACCTCTTCCTGTGCAACACAACCGTTTACATCAATTGTCCATACAAATGTATTTCCGCCTTCGTCGAGATTGGTAACCCACGTACGGAAATTTTCGGGATTTTCGATTATAGCATTACTGCTGCCGTCGTAGGTTGTCCATCTGCCTGTAAGCCCTTCGCGCGGTTTGTTGGCGTTCAGCTCAGCTCGCGGCACATAAACGGTGAATGGTTCGCCGGCGTAGGCTTCGGCTTTATCGCTGCGGACAGATACCGAGCTTTCGGTAGTACAGCCAACTCCATAAGTAATTGCCCACCTGAAAATGTTTTCGCCAAAGCCAAGGTTTGTTACTTCCGTATCGGCCGAGTTGGGATTGGTAAACGTTCCGCTCCCCTTTACGATAGTCCACGTGCCTGTTCCTATCGCAGGTGCATTGGCATTGAGCATTGTGTGGGTTTCGCAAACGGTTTGCGGGTCGCCAGCAAACGACTGGTCGGGCACCTGATTGAACACCACAACCGTATCAACAGAAACGCAGCTGCCACGTTGAATTTTCCACTGGAAGATATTTTTACCAAACGCCAGATTATTGACGCGCGATTTACTGTTGAGCACATCCACAATTTCGCCATAACCCGATATAAGCGACCATTCGCCACTCTCGCCTGCATTGGCATCGAAGCGGTTTCCGTCGAGCAACACGTAATTTTTACAGTCCTCAACATCGGTACCTGCATTGGAGTTGGTGGGGGTGTTGTTGACAATGCTTATTTCGTCGTATTTGGGGCACTGACCGTTTACGCTCACCGTCCAGCGCAATACATTCAGTCCGGGTCGCAAATTGGTAATATGAGCATCCCATCTGTTCGGATTATCAATATTACCGCCGCCCTGTCCTGTTACAAACGACCACATCCCCTGCCCATAATCAGGTTTAGAAGCTTTCAGGTTAAATTCGGTTTCGCACCATTCGCTGTAGTCAGCTCC
>JAITVO010000192.1 GCA_031285765.1 Cytophagaceae bacterium
GGATTGTGTCGGTTTTGAGAATGTTATCCCGAATGATTTTGTCTTTGTAGAGATATTTGTATCATTCAAAACCTTTTCTTCTATGTCTTACGGCTACCGTGCCGCATTTGTAACGCTTGGCACATACCTTTCGAGAGGCTGGAACACTATCGAAAAGATAATTGCAAAGTGGGCGCCACCCACAGAAAGCAACACACTGGCATATATCGCCAGCGTAGAAAGATGGTCGGGCGTTCCAAGAAAAAAGATTTTGACTGCCGCCGATAGCGCAGAATACATTATGATTGTTGCAGCAATGAGTTTCGTAGAGAATGGCGTAAACGCCGATATTAATCAAGTCAAAGCAGGTTTTACCCTGCAAACTAAAATCAAAGTACAATAGAAAACAATAATCCCAATCACAGTCCTCGCATTGCTCTGTTATGCCTGCGGAACAACCAAATACGTACCGGTTGAAACAACCAAAATAGAATACAGGGGCCAGCTTGTCCACGGTTTAATTTTTCGCTATGACTCTGTTTTTGTCAAACAGAAAGCCGATACCGTATTTTTTGAATGATACAAATATCTCTACAAAGACAAAATCATTCGGGATAACATTCTCAAAACCGACACAATCCGCGTGCCTTATCCTGTTGAGATAGTAACGCAGGTAAAAGCACCGCTCACAGGTTGGCAAAACTTCCAAATATGGTGCGGAAGAATTGCCCTTGCAATTACTTTGCTTGTTATCGTTTATTTCGTGCTGAAACTGAAAAGGAAGTTACCATTGTAGTAATTACTTTTCATACCTTTCAAATAAAACGAACAGTAAAATAAATTTACCACTCGTTTATTTTTTGTGTTTTTTGTGCTTTAAACGATTTCCCAATTGTCTAAAACACATACTTTATATTTGCAGAATATTTGCAGGTGAAACGTATAAAATACTTATAATAAATACTTTAAAAATAAACTCATTATAATATATTGTCGGAGAATGTATATTTGAATAAGGCGGTGCTGAAACAATGTGAATTTATTTCAGCATATCTTCGTCAGAGGGCAAATGAAAGAATAATGTCAATTTCATTACTCTTTAATCTCAACTTTTCGTCATCGGTTATTTTTATTCCAAAATATTATGTGAATTGAAAAACGACATAGCATCAGTTATAAACAGAAAATAAGTATCTGTTGACTTAATAAAAAATGCAATAATTTGATAAAAGCACACTTTTTATTTTTTTTGTTCCGATAACTGTGTTAAATTCGCGGTTGGAAAAATTGCATGATGGACAATCCTAATTTAGACTTGGCTAAAAAGCTGGAAGACAAGATTGACAGGCTTGTAGAGCGTTATCGTACCGAAAAAAAAGAGAACGAAATGCTGCGAAACGAAATCAGCCGTCTTACACGGCAGCTGGAAGATGCTTCGGTTTCGTATGCCGGATTGGAGGAGCAGTACAATAAACTCAAGATGGCTAAAACTCTTGAAGCATCGAGCGAAGATGTACACGAAACCAAGTTGAGGATTAATCAGATTGTGCGGGAAATTGACAAGTGTATTACTTTGTTGAATCGTTAATTAAAAAGAATGGACGATAAACTTTCGATAAGGGTAAATGTTGCCGACCGTTATTATCCGCTTCGGATAGACCGTAAGGATGAGGAACACATCAGGCAGGCTGCCCGTTTAATTAACGAAAAGGTTTTACAGTATAAACAGCGATATAACGATAAAGATATTCAGGACTTTTTGGCAATGGCAGCTTTGCAGTATGTAATAAAGGCGTTGGAGATTGAAAACAAACACGATACTGCCCCTTTGGTCGAAGCCCTGAATTTACTGAATCAAAAACTGGAAAACATTTTGGCAGAGGAATAATAGTATTGAATTATATTGGGCATGCAGAATTTTTGATGTTCGGTTTTTTCGGCTGAACCTCTTTTTATTCGATGTTTCTTTAATTATAACCCGCATTTTTTCGTTTGAAAAGATTGTTTTTACGATTTTTATAAATTATAAAAACAAATCCAATCAATGAAAAAATGTTTTTTTTATCATTTAATATTGTAATAGAATGGAGAACATAGGAATATTTGAAATTGTAACAGGCATTGTAGCATTTTTATTAGGATGCCTTGCCACGTGGCTGATTATTACAAAAGCGTTGAAAACACGCTCGGAAACAATAGTCAGAGAAGCTGAAGTTGAAGCCGAAGTCATTAAAAAAGACAAGATTTTGCAGGCAAAAGAGAAGTTTCTTCAGCTTAAATCGGAACACGAAAAGGAAATAAACAACCGTAATCAAAAGGTGTTGTCGGTCGAAAACAAATTGAAACAGCGGGAAGTTGAGTTTTCGCGCAAGCAGGAAGAGATTCAGCGCAAGCGAAAAGAAGTTGACACGCTGCGCGAAAATTTGGAAACGCAGATAGAACTTGCCGGAAAAAAGGAAGATGAGCTGAGCAAGATGCACAAACTACAGGTGGATAAGCTGGAAACGATTTCGGGCTTGTCGGCTGAAGAGGCAAAAGAGTTGCTGATTGAATCGCTGAAAGCCGAAGCGCGAACCGAAGCAATGTCGTACATCAACGATATTGTGGACGAAGCCAAAATTAACGCGAGTAAGGAGGCAAAAAAGATTGTGCTCAACACCATTCAGCGCGTGGCTACCGAAGCTGCTGTCGAAAATTCGGTAACCATTTTTCACATCGAGTCCGACGAAATCAAAGGACGTATTATTGGACGCGAAGGGCGCAACATTCGTGCATTGGAAGCGGCGACGGGAGTTGAAATTATTGTGGACGACACACCTGAAGCCATCGTATTGTCAGCTTTCGACCCCATGCGGCGTGAAATTGCACGCTTGGCTCTGCACCAGCTGGTTATCGACGGACGTATTCACCCCGCCCGAATTGAGGAAGTGGTGAATAAAGTGCACCGTCAGGTCGAAGAAGAGGTGATTGAAACAGGCAAGCGAACCACTATCGACTTGGGAGTTCATGGATTGCATCCCGAATTGATTAAGTTGATTGGAAAAATGAAATATCGCTCGTCGTATGGTCAGAATTTGTTGCAGCACAGTCGCGAAACTGCTAACTTATGTGCCATCATGGCTACCGAACTTGGTTTGAATGCAAAAAAGGCGAAGCGGGCTGGTTTGCTTCACGACATCGGAAAGGTTTCGGACGAAGACCCCGAATTGCCACACGCTACGCTTGGCATGAAGCTGGCTGAAAAGTACAAGGAAAAGCCCGACATCTGCAACGCCATTGGAGCGCACCACGAAGAGGTGGAGATGACAACCCTGATAGCGCCTATTGTACAGGTTTGCGACGCCATTTCGGGAGCTCGTCCCGGCGCACGCCGCGAAATTGTGGAATCGTACCTCAAACGGTTGAAAGATTTGGAAACAATCGCGTTGAACTATCCGGGCGTAACAAAAACTTACGCCATTCAGGCTGGACGCGAGTTGCGCGTGATTGTGGGCAGCGAAAAAATTACCGATAAGGAAGCCGAAGAGGTATCGCTTGAGATTGCCAAGAAAATACAAACTGAAATGACTTACCCCGGACAGGTGAAAATTACAGTTATCCGCGAAACACGCGCAATCAGTTACGCAAAGTAATTGGATATGTTTTTTCTGTGATAAAAAGAGGTTGCCAGCAAAGTGGGTAGCCTCTTTGTTTTTTTTGACAAGAACTGTTCAAAATGTATTTTTGAATGTTGATGAACGAGTAATCATATATAAGTAAGTGTTCATATTTATTTCACATATAAGTACCGTTATATCTCTGTTGTAAGAAATATTGCATTTTGACATATTATGTACAGTGTTTTCATGCAACAATTTTGCATCCCGGCAGAGACAGCATGTTGGCAGAAAATCGGCATTACACCTCGTTGCGCCGCCTTGTATGAAACGGAATGCGATGGTCTGTTGCGTAGCTGACGGCACGCGGCGAGGTGCTGCAACCGTCATTTTACCAATATTTCGTCCAATACGTGACGACGGAGAACAGTATATCAACAATAAAATTGCTATTATAAGTATATGTTGCTTAATTATGGATAATTACTTATAAACTTGTGTGATTGATGGTTGCAACGCGTAAAATTGCATAAACTATAATTCATATCGAATATTTTTGTTTTTTATCTATTTTTGCAAGATGCCAATTAAACCTTTTTGGTTGATAATTGTCTTACTATTGGTTGACGTTGAAAAATTGTTCGGTATAATTGATACAACATCAAGCGTTGTTGGAAAGCTATTAGAAACTGTTGGAAGGCTATCGGACGCTGTCGGGAAGTTATTAGAAACCGTTGGAAAGCTATCCGATGCCGTTGGAAAGTTATTAGAAACCGTTGGAAAGCTATCCGATGCCGTTGGAAAGTTATTAGAAACCGTTGGAAAGCTATCCGATGCCGTTGGAAAGTTGTTAAAAACCGTTGGAAAGCTATCCGATGCCGTTGGAAAGATTTCGGACGCCATCGGAAACCATTCCAACATTGTTGAAGAGTTATACAATAATGTTGGAAGATATTTAGATGCAGTTTATATAATAATTATTATTGTATGGTGAATAATATTGAATATTTTGTTGTTTGTTGTTTAATTTAAAACGCTTATTAATATGGGAGAATTAAGAATTGAAGATTATGTTCCAGCTGGCGAAATAGTAGTGAAAAATCTCAGTGTCGATTTACCCTCGTTTACGCCGCTGTATAAGAACATCAATAATGTTTATTTGCAAGATTTTCGGAACCTGATTGGCGAAGTGAAAGAGTTGGAGTCGGTTTTTTCTATCACAGAAGAACAGAAGCTGCTGACAAACAAACTTTACTACGAATGTGATACATTTGTGAACAGGCTGATGTTTATGAAGTCGTATGTAAAAGAGGTAAAACTTAATTACAGCATTATAACTGCAATTATTCGCCAGTTGCGGAACCGAAATATTGAAGGAGCTATTCAGAGTGGTCGCGATGCTCTTGGTTATTACAATACTAAAATTGAGTTGCTCAACGAAAGCAACATGCCCGAAGGTTTTTTGGAAGATTTGATTAAAAAACTGGAACGAATTGAGATACTGAATAATGAGCATAACTCTTTTATCATCAACCGTAAGGCAAAGGTGTCGAAAAACAAGGCGACTTACAACCGTTTGTACTTCTATATTTCGGAAGTGTGCAAGGCAGGGAAGATGGTTTTTGGAGGCAACGCCGAAAAGCGCGAGGAATACACTATCAGAAAGATAGTTTCGGTATTACAGTCGTCGCGCAAAAGGAGGGAGGGTAACGATGTGCCCGATATTGGCTAAAAAATCCATTTCTGTTTAATCACCCTACAAAATGCAAATTATTGTGTTTTTGCAAATGACTGCAAAAGCAACTGCTTTGTCAGCGGTTGCTTTTGTGGTTTTCAAATTCTTGGATATGGACGTAATTTGTAATTATGCCAAAACTGTTATCAAACAATTCAAAATATTTGCGGTATGCAAAGTGCTGCAGTGACAGGCGCTGTGAATTGAATAATTCTTGTTGCATCTCCGCAGGTTGCGTTTCGCTTTACTTATGGTTAATAAATTGTAGCGTGTGTATAAACGGATAATTATCTGTTTATACGGAATATAGACATTGCGTATAGACAAAAAAACGAAAGGTTGCCTGCATTGCAGGCAACCTTTCGTTTATAAAAACCTTGCAGTATTAACTACTCTTTGGCTTTAAAACGCCAGCATGTACCACTTGCCCATAATGCCCATGGGGAATTTCCGGCGTTATCAACTTCAAATACCAGTTCGTCGTCGTTGAGTATCAGAATTTCGTAGGTATAAACAGGTGCTGTACTCCATGTAGTACTTCCGCAAGGTAGTGTTGCCCCTGTAAGCGTAAGTTTGCCAATAATAAATGGTGGCTTCTCGTCATTGAGGTCGTTGGCAGCATTAGGATCTCCCGGATTTCGGTGTTTCATATCGAAAGCAAAAGTGCCTTTTTCAATAACAGTTCCGTCACTTTTACGCCGGATAAAGTTGGCCCCACCATTAATGTCAAATACTATTTCTTCGTCGGCATTTACAGTTTTTCCTTCCATTACTACATCTCCGGGGTTAAAAATATCAGGCTCCCATGCCGGCACTTTATCGTTACCATAGCCATTGGCTCCGTAACATGCTTCATCAGCCCAAACCCACGTTTTTGAACCATCGCCGGCAAATAAAGCCCATGCAGGATCAACCGGATGAGTTATTTCGGTAACTTTTACGGTACGGGTAACAGGGAGAATAATGCCGTCGCCTATTGCAAGAAACTTGATTGCAATATCGCCAACGTAAGGATATGTTACAGTATCGCGCGAGCGTGTGGATGTTTTCAGACCGAAATCCCAAACGCCGTTTACTCCGGGCGTGTTATTTTCTACAACCACAAGGTTACCTCCTTCAACAGGTTGCTTTATATTAAGAATCAATTCACTCTCACTCAATTTTGCAGCCATCTCGCGCTCATCCACTATTGGCTCACATGCGCCCATAAGTCCTGTCAGAACAGGGAACACAAACAACAATAACTTTTTCATCTTTTATATCTGTATTTTATTTGTTAAAAAAACATTTATTTGTAGGATAGCGCCCGCCACTTTCGCTCAAACAAGCGACATGTACGGGCGCAAGCATTACCTGTTAGCTATTTCCAGCCCGGCGTTTGCACAAGCACGCCATTCGACAACTGCACCTGCGATACAGGTATTGGCATAAAGCCGCCCGTATCGGTAATGCGCTTGGCTATGTCGCCAAGATCGGCAACGCCATCTTTACTGTCGAATTTAAGAGCAACACCATTTTTAGCTCCTATTTTTTCAGCGGCGATGTGCCAGCGAAGCAAGTCGTAGTAGCGCAGTCCTTCAAATGCAAACTCCCACCGGCGTTCATTTTGGAGGTTTTTGTCGCTGTAAGCTACTCCGTCAAGCCCTGCCCGGCTGCGTACCTGATTGAGCGGTGCAGCATCCTGTGTAAGTTCGGCAAGCATAAGCAACACGTCGGCAAAGCGGATAACGACAAAATCCTGAGTGTTGTTAATCTGGTAGTCGGTTTGAACTGTTGGACCATACATTTCTCGTGCATAGTTTTCAATAACATCACCATTTTTGGAATTGATGGCAATGTACTTTTTTTGCAGGTAGCCGCTTTCGTGCTGTTGCTTGTCGGCGCCCCACGGATAAGCGCTCATTTCGTCGGGATCGCTTACATCAGCAATAGAGCCTTTTCGACGCGGGTCGTTGGGTTCGGTTGCCCCCCACTCTTTCCACAGCTGGGGGTTTACCGGTGCAAAACCCCAGCCTGTGCCATAAGGATAGGTTAACGGCAATTCATAGTTACGTGGCGACATGTAGTGCACTAAACGGTTTGGATAGCTTTCGAGACCATTTCCCCAGCCACTCTGTGCGCGGTTTTGCCAGGCAAATACAGTTTCGATGTTATTGCCGGTTTCGCCAGCCCAGTTCAAATCCAACTTTTGTGAAAATCCATAGCCGTCTTCTTTTGTAAAAGTGTTACTGTATGGCCAAAGGTTGCAAAAACCATTACCTGCATTAATGTCGTTGCCGGCTGTATAAAGATTGTGCCCGCTATTTGTTTCACAATCCTGCAGCCATGCTATAACATTTGCCTTAGTTATAGTTCCGCCATCGGGCAGCGCGATGCTTTCCTTATTATAATATCCTGTATAAAAAAGGAAAGCGCGTGCCATTAAAGCCTGAGCAGCCCATTTGGTAGCTCTGCCACGTTCGGCAGCTCGCGGTGTGGACGGCAGCATAGTTATTGCAGTCTTAAGGTCGGCGCCAATTTGACCAAACATTTCGTCAGCCGAAGCGCGGGGCAGATTTAAGGGCTCAGTAGTGAGCGGCATAGGCGCTGTGCCAAACATTTTAGCCAGATAATACAAAGTATATCCACGCAGGAAGTGCGTTTGTCCCTCAATATATCCCCGTTCATTATTGTTACTCCACCCTGTAAACTTTTCAGTGGAGTTTAACAGCGAATTGGCACGAAACAAACTTTCGTAAGCATTTGTCCACGTAGTAATAAAAAATTCGGGGTCATTGGTGTTCATTTTGTTTGCAATATGCAACGCATCGTCGGGTCCACCACCCATAAAACAATCGTCCGAAAGTATTTGTGAAATCAAATACGAGCTTTTTGCTTCTACATCTATTTCCATCAATCGAGCTGAAGCATATACACCGGTAAGCAGAGCCTGCATTTCGGTCATATTTTCGGGATAATTACCGGTATCCTTTTTTGTAAGATTCTCGGTATTCAAAAAGTCGTCGCAGCTATACATTGCTATTGCTGCGAGCAAAAATATCAATATTTTTTTCATATTCAACATGTATTAAAATTTGAAGTTAACACCAAAAATACAGGTACGGGGGCTTGGGAAGTAACCTACGTCGATACCCGACATCCATGATTTGTTGTGTCCGAAACCCACTTCGGGATCCATGCCTGTGTAGTTGGTAAATGTATAAAGGTTTTGTACCGATACATATACACGCGCCTGTCCTATGATAGATACATTTGGGAGCAACCTTTTAAAATCGTAGCCCAATGTAACGTTTTGTATGCGCATGTAGTCTCCATCCTGCACGTACAGGTCGCTCACAAAACGACGGTTGGTATGCACGGTATATGTTAAGCGAGGATAGCGGTTCGACGTACCAGCTCCGTGCCAACGGTCAAATATGTCGGTGGTAAAGTTATCAGTAGGCAGGTCGCTCCAGCCGCGAAGCGACTGGTATATCTGATGTCCGAAAGCGCCGGTCAAAGCTACACTAAAGTCAAAACCTTTGTATGCTGCGTTTAGCCCAACACCAAGATTTACATCGGGATGCGGGTCTCCAATCATACCCATGTCTTTTTCGTCAATAACTCCATCTTTATTACGGTCAACCCAAATTACGTCGCCTTCCTGCGTTCCCGCCAACTTGGCGCCCCTGTAGTTATCTACTTCATCCTGACTCTGGAATATACCTGCCGACTGGTATCCATAAAAGAAGCCTGCCGGAAGTCCTACCTGCGCTCTGTAGCTTTCGCCGCAGTTGGTAAACAGCGCATCGCCGTCGCCGTGAATAACTCCTTCGGAATTAGCCAGCTTTGTTACCACATTTTTGTTGTATGCAAAGCTCACGTTTGCGCCGTATTGAAACTCTCCTATATGGTCGGTCCAGCCCAAGCCAAGTTCTACACCTTTATTTTCGACGTCGCCACCGTTTATGTATGGAGCGCCGGTTCCGTACGAAGCTAACTGCGGAGCATCAACCAGCCAGTCGCGAGTGGTTTTAATGTAATAGTCGAAAGCCAAACTCAAGCGGCTGTTGATAAGACGGGCATCGAAACCAAGATCTAACTGTTCTGATGTTTCCCATGTAATATTTTCGTTGGGTAAAATGTCGGGATAAGAGCCCGGAGCGGTAACATTTTTATCGTTACCAAATGCGTAAGAAGCATTTGAGGCTATCGTAGATAAATACTGATAATTAGGTATAGCATGGTTACCGTTTTGCCCCCAGCTGGCACGCAACTTCAGGAAGTCGATTACACCTCTTGTCGAATTCAAAAACTGTTCTTCGCTAATAACCCAGCCTGCCGAAACCGAAGGGAAATATCCCCAGCGATGTCCGGGCGCAAAGTTACTGCTACCGTCGGCACGCATTACAACGGTTGCCATATACTTATTGGCATAGTCGTAGTTTACCCTGCCAAAAACCGATGCAAATCTGCCCTGTCCGCCGGGCAAGCCACTCATGGCAGCGCGTTCAATATTTCCGTCGGCAATAGTTGGTGTGTTGCCAATGTAAGCATGCAAGAGGTCGTGAAATATGGGATTTGCGTTGGTAGCGCTAAGGTCGGCGCTGTTGCCCGACATTTCAATCGATTGCCCCACTAAAGTGCTGATGTTGTGCACCCCTTTAAGTGTAAAATTATAATTTGCCGTGTTTTCCCAAGTCATGCTCGACCCTTCGTACATACTTTGCGATACAACTTCTACTCCGGCACTGACATCGGTTGTGCTAAGGTGATGCAATGGCGCAAATGAGTGGCTTGCTCCTGCCCACATGCTGTAGTTATAGCTGCTTTTAAGTATAAGGTTTTTAATTGGCTGTATGGTTAAGTACATGTTTGCATTAAGAGCATGACCTTTGCTCTCGTTCTCGGCACGTTTTTCCAAACCAACAACAGGGTTTCCCTGACGATTGTCCCAGTCAATAGCAAAGTGTGTATCGCCTTTGCTGTTGGTCATTGGCAGTACCGGAAAACGTGCAAGCAACGGACGCATGTCGTTATACCATATATCGCCATTTGCAAAACTTCCGCTGTTGCCGGTGCGCGAGTAGCTGATATTTTCGCCAAACTTTACAATGTCTAAATTGCCTTTTTTAATAAGCGTGTACTCGGTATTAGTGCGCGCTGTAAAGCGGTTGTACTTGGGTGCAGCATTGCGTCCAAAAACAGCATCTTGCGATGTGTACGAAAAGCTAAGTGCGTATATGCTCTGCTCGGTACCTCCGGTAATGCCAATTGCATAATCCTGAATCGGAGCATTTTTCACCCTTGCTTCTTCCATCCAGTTAGTACCTTTCCACGAACCGTCTTTAATTTTTGCATAATCGGGTATTAAAGCCTCAAAATTCCACGGCGTAGTGTTTCCGTCGTTAAGCCGTGCTTCTTCCATTATAGCAATGTACTGCTGTGCATTCAGCATTTGCGGCATACGATACACGTTTTGTACGCCATAATAGCTGTCGAATGTAATTTGTGGCTTACCCACTTTACCATGCTTTGTGGTAACAAGTATAACGCCATTGGCAGCCTTTGCTCCATAAATAGCAGCCGATGCAGCATCTTTTAACACGTCGATACTTTCAATATCGGAAGGGTTAATGCTGTTAATGTCGCCCATTTGCATACCGTCAACAATGTACAACGGAGTTGAGTTACCTGTTGTACCCAGTCCGCGAATGTTTACCTTGTAACCGGCTCCGGGCAAACCGTCGTTCTTAATAATGCTTACGCCGGGCGTTTGACTTTGCATAGCGCCAAGCACGTTTACGGTGCTCAACTTTTTAATGTCATCGCCCCTTACCTGTGTGGTAGCTCCGGTAACCAGTTTTTTCTTCTGGCTGCCATAGCCCACCACAACTACAGCCTCAAGTTCAACGTCGTCGGATCTCAGTATTACATTAATACTTGTGCGTCCGTCAACTGCAATCTCTTGAGAGATCATTCCAATATAGGAATAAATTAAAACGTCGTCGGGCTTTACACTGATACTGTAATTACCGTCAACATTTGTAACAGTTCCTACACCCGATGCTCCTTTTACTACTATGCTTGCCCCAATAACAGGCTCGTTGTTCTGGTCTGAAACAATACCTGAAACATTGATGTTTTGTGCAAACATCGAAACGGGTAGCAGCAATAATGCAAAAAGCATCATTCGTTTGCTAAAAGATGCAGCCCGCAAGCACATCTTCATTTTTACTTTTGTTTTAGTCATAAAACACTTTATTTGCTTTTTAATTTTCACTTTTTTTATTCTATCACGATGCTTCCAATTCACTGCACCTATCCCAAAATGGTTATATACAAAGGCAATGCGTATTTTTTGGCACACATAAATAAAATATTTTTACTGTTATGTAACAACTGTGCAAAAATAGACCTCAAAAACAACACGGCAAACCTCTTTTTACGCATTAACATCCTCAAACAACGCTAAAAAAACAGTTTATTTTTTACTTTCGTTCCCAATTTACTTATTGACAGGCTCTCCGCGTGAATGAAAAATAAAAAATTAGTCCCGTAAGGATAACACATTACGAAATGGAAAATAGAGATTTAAAAAATGAAGCATATTGGAGCACCATTAATATTCAACTGTAAATTTTAAATCCTTCATTCAAAAAGTTCTCTCCCTGCAAAACTTTTTGAGTTTTTACGAAAGATAAGTTATAATCATGCACAACATTGGTTAATAAGTAGTCCAAAAATGTTTGCTGTCGTATTTTTTTATAAGGGAACCTCTAAAAACTCAAAGTTCGAGGCTTGCGAGGCGATAAAAGCGCAGTTTACATGAACGTAAATGAGCATTTTATCGTCCGAAGCATAACGAAGAAAGTGGAGTTTTTAGAG
>JAITVO010000072.1 GCA_031285765.1 Cytophagaceae bacterium
GCGCTGCGGACGGCACCGTTACCGTGAATGACGACATCCGGATTGAAGGCGACAAGCTGAAAATAGCCCCCGACGGCGAAGAAGGCTTGGGCGTATTCTTTGTCGGTGATAGCGGCGAAACGATACCCGTAACTCGCCGCTTTACGCAAAACGACCCCAAAACACTGATTGCCCGCGTGCCGGCATTACCTTCGGGGCAGTACATGCTGCGGGTGGTAACGCGCTATTCCAATGGCACAACCCTGCTGAATACGTCGCGTGTAATTGAGTACGACCGGCTGCTTACTGTGCAGTAACAGTTTGCTGCGAGGGTGGCAGCCGGTTTGCTGCGAACCTCACAGACGGACGGCTGGTCAACGGGCAGGCGGGCGTCTGTGAACCTCACAGGTGGACGACTGTGCAGGGGCAAAATGTACCTGTATCCAAAGAAATGTTTTACCTTAATATGATTTCTAACTAAATTTTTTTATAACATGAAATTTTCCTTAAATTTTTTAGATCGCTGGGAGCTTAAACTCTTCAGGAAGTACAGTGAGAATCATGTACCTGTCAGTAAATTTGTGGCAGTGGCTACCCTTCTCAGTTCGTTTGCAGTTGTAATAATCACTGCATTTATTATGGATATGGCAGGTGCGCAGCAATCCACGCGCGATACTGTCAGTTATATCTTTGTAGGGGCATCGTTTTTAGCAACAGTGCTCTATTCAATCCGCCCGTTTATGGCACTCACCACAGTAGGCTCCAAAATTGGATTCTGCTGTTATGTGCTCGGTATTTACGGTTTACTTACATTTATTTTTGGCGCAATAGCCTTTGTGGTGGTAATCCTAATTATAGGAGTGTTAGTACTGTGGATTCTTTCTTTAATGGCGGGTGGCAGTGGTAACAGTGATAAGGAGAAAGGCAGTGGTGGTGACACAACAACATGTAAAGGCTGTAAATGGATGATGATATTAAACGGCGATTACTATTGCGACCTTAAAAACGAATCTGTATCCCCTCAAAATACTCGTTGTATACATCGCTCATCAGTGTAATGATATCATTAGTGCGACATTAGCGAGATTGTCAAAACATCATGCGCATAATTTCTACGGTACAGAAGAAGAACTGGAATACAGACGGTGAAATGTATTAGGAACAGAAAGCGGGAATGAGGTATGTCCGTTGACAGCGCAAGCGGCATTAACATGTTGCAATTAGTGTCGGGCGATAACTAGGGTGCTGTTGGCAAATGTGCATCTGGGTGGGCAATTGATAACTAACAAACAAGGGGGCATGCCTCCTTGTTTTCGTTTTATATCGGCAAATGTGTAGGGGCGAACCCTTGCGGTCGCCCTTTGGCGCCTATTTTTTCAGGATTATAAAGATGAACAGGATTAAAAAGTAAAACACAGGAGAATAAAAATAGAAAAACAAGGGACAGAGCCTCACGCCCTGTCCCTTGTTTATATTCCAAAATCAATTTTACTCTTCCCTGCTCGTCAGCAGCAGTGTCAAAATATCCACAGCTGCTTTGGCTACCGATGTGCCGGGTCCGAATATGCCTACTACGCCTGCATCGTAAAGATACTGGTAGTCCTGCGCGGGTATAACGCCGCCTGCAATGACCATAATATCTTCGCGTTCAAGTTTTTTCAACTCTTCGATAACTTGCGGAACAAGGGTTTTGTGTCCTGCTGCCAGCGACGATACGCCAAGCACATGCACGTCGTTTTCAACGGCTTGTTTGGCGGCTTCGGCGGGCGTTTGGAACAGCGGTCCCATATCAACATCAAAACCGATGTCGGCATAACCTGTTGCAACAACCTTAGCGCCGCGGTCGTGTCCGTCCTGACCCATTTTGGCAATCATGATGCGGGGCTGGCGACCTTCGACGGCTGCAAATTTTTCGGCAAGATGACGGGCGTTATCAAATTCGCCGTCGCTGCCTGCTTCCGATGAGTAAACTCCACTAATTGAACGTATCACAGCTTTATATCTCCCAACAATTTTTTCACATGCAAACGAAATTTCACCCAGCGAAGCGCGTTTTTTGGCGGCATCCACAGCCAGTTCGAGCAAATTACCCTTGCCTGTTTTTACACACTCGGTGATGGCGGCGAGGGCTGTCTGCACTTCGGTTTCGTTGCGCGATGCCCGCAGTTTGTTTAACCGTTCAATTTGCGATTTGCGAACCGCCGTATTGTCGATTTCGAGAATATCAATCGGGTCTTCTTTTTCGAGACGGTAACGGTTGGTGCCTGTAATAATCTGCTTTCCGCTATCAATCTTAGCCTGCGTACGGGCGGCAGCTTCTTCAATGCGCATTTTGGGCAAGCCTGTTTCGATGGCTTTTGCCATCCCGCCCATCTCTTCCACTTCTTGAATCAACGCCCAAGCTTTTTCGGCTATTTCGTTGGTAAGAGATTCCACATAGTAAGAGCCAGCCCAAGGGTCGATTTCGCGACAAACCTGCGTTTCTTCCTGAATATAAATCTGGGTGTTGCGGGCAATTCGCGCCGAAAAGTCGGTTGGCAGTGCAATGGCTTCGTCGAGCGCATTGGTGTGCAACGATTGCGTATGTCCCAGCGCTGCCGACATTGCTTCGATGCACGTGCGTCCTACGTTGTTAAACGGGTCTTGCTCGGTCAATGACCATCCCGAAGTCTGCGTATGCGTACGCAGAGCAAGCGATTTCGCGTTTTTGGGATTGAACTGTTTCACAATTTTTGCCCAAAGCATACGTGCAGCGCGCATCTTGGCAATTTCCATAAAATGGTTCATACCGGCTGCCCAAAAAAACGACAATCGCGGTGCAAACGCATCAATATCCAAACCTGCATTTACGCCTGTGCGGAGATATTCCAACCCGTCGGCAAGCGTGTAGGCGAGTTCGATGTCGGTGGTTGCGCCCGCTTCCTGCATGTGGTATCCCGAAATGGAGATGCTGTTGAATTTGGGCATGTATTTCGATGTATATTCAAAGATGTCGGCAATGATTTTCATCGAAAATTCGGGCGGATAGATGTAGGTGTTGCGCACCATAAACTCTTTGAGTATGTCGTTTTGGATAGTTCCCGTCATCTCTTCGAGCTTGGCGCCCTGTTCTAATCCCGCGTTAATGTAAAATGCAAGAATGGGTAGCACGGCGCCATTCATGGTCATCGAAACCGACATCTGATTCAAGGGAATACCGTCGAAAAGCACTTTCATATCTTCGACCGAGCAGATGGAAACACCCGCTTTGCCCACGTCGCCCACAACGCGCTCGTGGTCGGCATCATAGCCGCGATGTGTTGCCAAGTCGAACGCTACCGACAAGCCCTTTTGTCCCGAAGCCAGATTTCGGCGGTAAAAAGCGTTGGATTCGTCGGCTGTCGAAAAGCCCGCATACTGACGGATTGTCCATGGGCGAGTGGCATACATGCCAGTATAGGGTCCGCGCAGAAAAGGCGGCAGTCCCGACGCATAATTCAGATGCTCCATGCCCTCCAAGTCGTGTTTGGCATAAACTCTTTTTACGGGAATACGCTCAGGTGTTATCCAATCCTTAGCAATCCCATTTTCCTGTTCCCATCGGCGTTCATCCATTGCAGGAACTTCTTTTTTAAAAGATATTTTTGAAAAATCAGGTCTCATGTTTAGACTGTTTTTATTAGACTATACTTTATATTAAATGATAATATTTTCTTCCGTTCAGCATTTATGCCCCTTCTTTTTCCAACCGTAATTTACAAGTAACAGCAATATCGCGATAAGCGTTACAGGCACTGCGGACAGACAAATGTTTTTGAACGAATCTTTGAATAGTAGCGTTAAAACATAAAATGTTGCAACCGTTACTAAATAGTAGGCTGCAATTCCCAAAATGATAGCAATAACCTTTTTCACAAATTTAGAATATTGTTTCTGTACACATTTTGTCGGCTAACAGCCGACAAAAGTAATTTATATACAAAGAAAAAGCAAGCGGAAAATGAAAGAATTTATCTTGAATTGAGATTTTAATAACTCATGTTACGCAAAACAGCCTTGAAAAGGCTGAATATTCATAACCGCAAGCGAGCTGGTCGCTGAGCTTGTCGAAGCGGAGCGTTGCCTGTGGAAAATGACGCTCATATCTTCCTGCCCGCAAGGGCAGAACAGATGTGAAAGTACTGGTTCTGCCCTTGCGGACAGCTGTGCTGTTATCTGTTTCCCGCAAGCTGCGCTTCGCTTGCATAAGGTTATGAATATTCAGCCTTTTCTAGGCTGTCAAAAGTAATACTGCGTAACATGAGTTAATAATATGAGCAGGATGACCAAAATTATATAAACTGTGATGGACATGATTGATAAATCACATGTATGGACTGAAAATTTGTAAGGTAAAATATTTTCTGTCCCCTGCACCATGCGGGTTTTGGCATCTATATTGAAAGATGTTGAGATGATGGACACTGTCGAAAATAAAGAACGCTGTATTTTCAAACTGCGTGAAAAGGAAGACCGCATTCCATATCTTTATATCAATCGTATGTAGAACATGACATCCAATTCTTCATTCACAAAAAAACCTGCCCCAATAAATGGGACAGGCTCAAACAACAACTTTAGTGTGAAAACTTATTATTTGTGGTCAACCGAGTACATGTGCACAATCAGTTCAATAACTTTTGTAGAGTAGCCCATTTCGTTGTCGTACCAGCTCACAACTTTTACAAAATTATCGTTCAACGATATTCCTGCTTTTGCATCAAAAATCGAAGTGCGGGTGTCGCCAAGGAAGTCCGATGAAACAACATCGTCTTCGGTATATCCAAGCACGCCTTTCAGTTCGTTTTCCGAAGCAGCTTTCATTGCGGCTTTGATAGCCTCATACGAAGCGGCTTTTTCCAAACGACAGGTAAGGTCAACAACCGAAACGTCGAGCGTTGGTACGCGGAACGACATGCCGGTGAGTTTTCCGTTCAGTTCGGGAATCACTTTGCCCACAGCTTTGGCTGCGCCTGTTGACGAAGGAATGATGTTGCCGGCAGCAGCGCGTCCGCCTCTCCAGTCTTTCGCCGAAAGTCCGTCAACTGTTTTCTGCGTTGCAGTGGTGGCATGTACGGTGGTCATTAAACCTTCTACAATGCCGAATTTGTCGTTCAATACCTTTGCAATGGGAGCCAAACAGTTGGTTGTGCACGAAGCATTGGATACAAAGTTCATGTCGGTAGTATATTTGTTTTGATTTACACCAACAACAAACATAGGGGTGTCGTCTTTCGACGGAGCCGACATAATTACTTTTTTAGCGCCCGCTTCGATGTGTCCTTTTGCTTTTTCTTTGTCGAGGAACAGTCCGGTTGATTCAACAACGTATTCAGCGCCAACTTCGTTCCACTTCAGGTCAGCAGGATTTTTTTCGGATGTAACGCGAATTGCTTTTCCGTTCACAACCAATTTGCCGTCCTTAATGTCAATGTCGCCTTTGAACTGACCGTGTACTGTGTCGTACCTCAACATGTAAGCCATGTATTCAACATTGATAAGATCGTTAATACCCACAACTTCTACATTGTCGAAATTCTGTGCAGCACGAAACACCAAGCGTCCGATACGACCGAAACCGTTAATTCCAATTTTAATCTTTGCCATTCTATTTAATTGTTTTAAGTGATTAGGCATTATTTTTCAACCGCGCAAAAGTATAAAAAACATTCCACAATGGGAATGTAATAATGACATTAAATTCTTAATTAAATTTAATGTCAAGTTAAACTGTTCTGCATTAATGATTCTTATCAGCTCCTAATTCTGTAATATTTTTGTTCTATGCATATTTTTTTCGCAAAATCATCGCTTCACAATCGAACTCGAAACGTAATTACCATTACTTCGCTTGGCGCAAAAAGACGAATGTTTTTTTGAGAAGTTCCCAGCCCATTTGTAATAAAAACAGGAATACCCGCCGAATTGTAGCGCTTGCCCGAACGAAAACGCTGTCGGTATCTCGACGGAAGTACAGGTGCATACAGCCCGAACAGCGTTATCTGTCCGCCATGCGTATGCCCTGCCAGCACAAGGTCACTGTTATGGATAGAAACATTTTCGGCATAGTCGGGCGTATGAACCAGCAGAATTACAAAGTGTGTCGAGTTTAAACTCAACGTGGGCGAAACTCTGTTATTTTTCAAATCAAACGGATTCCTTACGCCTGTAATATAAATACACTCATTGTTTTTGCAAATCGAATCTGTTTGATGCTCCATCAGTTGAATCCCATGTTTGTTTATTTCCGTCAGGATTTCGCAATAACAGTTTTCGTAATCATTATTTCCGAGTACAGCAATAATTCCTTCGGATGTTTCAATCTCCGATATTTTCAGCAGCAGTTCGGAAGCATATTCGCAGCTTTCCACATAATCGCCGCCAAGTAGCAGTAAATCGGGATGAATACGGTTAATGGTTTTCACTGCCTTCGACAGTCTTTTCTCGTTAAAAATACTTTTGTAATGAAAATCGGAGAGGAAAGCAACCGTAAAACCATCGAATGCCGAAGGCAGATCAGGATGTTCAAACTCGTAATATTTTATGCGCCCCAGTCCTTTGCTTATCACATTCATTGTTGTGCACGAACTGAACAACCACATTGAAAAAAAGAGAAAAAAATACCTGTTCATACTGTTGTTTCTATTCTAATTGCGAGCAAAGATAAACATTAGCCTCGAAAAGAGTGTATCAGTTCATAGTTTTCAT
>JAITVO010000079.1 GCA_031285765.1 Cytophagaceae bacterium
CCTGTCCAAATCCAGACACATCCGAGCAGACAGCCAATCATCCTGTTTCGATTTTTCAACTTTGTTCCAATCAAAAAGAGCATGGAGCAACCTGCAAGAAACAGCAGTATTTGCATCGGAAATATGGCTGTATTGTATTTTTCAAATATCCCGAAAAACTGTTCGGTAGAAAAAGGGATTTGCATGTTGTATCTGATTATCTATTTAAAAATATGGTATTAAAAACGCTGCAAAGATATGTAAAAATGCGTAGTTGATAGTCTTACTGCAATCTCTTTAGCAGAAATGTTCCGATTAAATAAAATCAGTTCCACCACCTGTGCCCATGTCCGGTAAACACCGTTTATTTAATTCGCATCCAATACTTTTTGCCTTTCGTTTTCATACTCTTCCTGAGTGATTAACTTTTCATCGAACAATTGTTTTAATTCTCTAAGTTTGTCGACCTTTGATTGGGTTTGATTTTGTTGTGGATTCGTTTTGATGATCGGTTGTTTGTCATCCGACCTCGGCGTCAATTCATAAGTATGAGTTGGTTTATACTTCATTGTCCATAGAAATGGAATCCAAACAAAGACACCACCGATAATTGCTCCTACGTCAACTTCCTCATCTCTCGAAAAAGATGTATTCAAAGGTTCGTAACCCTCTTTGTCCAATTTAACTGTTGTTGTGCTTCCAACAATTTTCGTGTCTGTATGAGAATAAGGTGTTGCCCCAACAGGTTCACCGTTAAGGTAAACTTTTGCACCACTTGGGTTTGATTGAATCATTGTCGTGCTTGCACAACTTGTGAATAAAATAACTCCCGCTAATGATACGGAAATTATCTTTGTTGTCATTCTTTGATTTTTCATCTACTCAAAATTTATATATTACTGTTATTTAATTATCTACAAACTATTTTCATCCGTGCTGTCCACCAAATAGCATCTACACAGAGATATACAAAATCCGCGAAGCGGCAAGCATGTCTCCCGTGAAACACGTGAGCCCAAACCTGCTGTAAATTCCTTTGTATTCATATCTTAATGTTTTATCTATTTAAAATACGGTATTAAGAACGCTGCAAAGATATATAAAAATTTATCAACGGCAATCCATATCCATCGGTAGTTTTTTTGCCCGACATATGTGTGCCTCTCATCAAGTTATACTACTTTTATCGGATTATCGCATTTTGGTAAGTTCAAATTGGCATTCCATTTTTTATCCATTGATAAACTGTGCCATAACTTATTTTAAGAATACGACCAATGGCTCTGAATTCCAAACACTCCAAATATATTTCAAGCGCTAAACGTCTTGTAGTTGACGACTTAACATCTGATTTCCGTTCTACAGTGAACAGTACAGGCAACCCTTGCCTTATATCGTTGTCGGCCTGCTACAAAAGCAGCTTTATGATAGTTTAAACTTCCACATCTTGGGCAATTATATCTCTTTTTGGGTACAAATAAATACAATATATTAAATTAACAATGTCTAAAATTTAAACAGACTCTTTTTGCCACCCAATAATCGTACATAAGTTTAAAGTTTGCGGTTTTGCGTGCAACTTTCCAAATCCACACGCCCATTCCGCCAACTCCGTCTTTGGTGGCATCGATGGCGTCGCGTCCAATCTTGTTCCATATCAGGCGGTCGTATTCGCGGTTTATGCCAATGTATTTCGGAAGAATTTTAAAATGTCCGTCCCAGTATTTAGCGCCCTTTTTCATTTCGGTGCTGGACGAGTGGCGGCGATATTTGCTGAAAAGCTGATCTTTAAAGGCAATGCCGTATTTCAGAGCGATGCGCATAAACATATCCCAGTCTTCGGCATACAGATTTTCGTCGAAACCGCCCAGTTCGTTCAGCGCCTTTGTAACATAAAGTCCCGACGCGGTGGGAATAAAGCATCCATGCTTTACCAAGTCGGGAAAAACATTGCCCGAAGGCATCGCACCGTTTGGGAACAACTTTTTGCGATTGTCAAGAATAGATTCGCGTGTAACGTTTCCGTCATTATCAATCCATTGAATATCGCCGTACAGAAATCCAACTTCGTGACCAAGATTTTCGAGGTACGTGAGCTGACTTTCTACTTTGTCGGGCATCATCAGGTCGTCGCATGGCCACGGATGAAAATATTTTGTTTTGCAAAGCGAAAGCGCCTCGTTCATTGTCCGCGTAATTCCCTGATTTTGCGGATGACAAATGAGCGTGGCGGGAAAGCGGGTTTCGTCAATCCACTCTTTGATAACGGCAACCGAGTTGTCGGTGCTGCAATCATCAATAATATAAATATGGCTTGGCGCCCACGTTTGGCTGATGATGCTGTTGAGCGATTCTTTCGCGAAAGCGCTCTGATTGTAGCAAAGCGCAATGAACGTAACCAGCTCGTCGCAAAGGTTTGTGCTCTTTTGTTCTGCCATCGTCTTTATCCTTTAAAGTTATTGGCGACGTTGCACACATATTCAATCTCTTCGGCGGTGTGAATGGGACTTATCGGCAGACTCAACTCCTGTGCGTGAATTTTTTCGGCAATCGGAAACGAAAGATGATTCCATTGCCCAAACGCTTCCTGCTTGTGTGGAGGAACAGGATAGTGAACCATTGTATGAATGCCGTTTGTACTTAAATATTGCTGCAATTCGTTGCGTTTCGGGTGCAAAATGGCGTAAATATGATAGACGTGTTTGCCGTAACTGGCTTCAATGGGGAGTGTAAGACCGTTCAGTGTCAACTTTTCGCTGTAAATGCGGGCAAGTTTGCGGCGATGTTCGTTTTCACAGTGCAATCCGCGCAGCCTTATGCGCAGCCATGCAGCCTGATTTTCGTCCAAACGCATATTAAAGCCCTCATACATATTATAATACTTTTTGTGTGAGCCGTAGTTGCGAAGTGCTTTGACACAGCGGGCAACCTCTTCATCGTTAGTAGTTATGGCGCCTGCATCGCCAAGCGCTCCAAGATTTTTGCCCGGGTAAAAACTGTGCCCCGCAGCTGCCGACAAGTTGCCCGACGCACGTCCGTCGCTGTACAATGCACCGTGCGACTGCGCCGCGTCTTCAAACAGCAGTAATCCGTGCTTGTTGCATACGTCATTGAGTGACTTCATGTCCGAAAGCTGTCCGTAAAGGTGCACCGCAAGCACAGCCTTTGTTTTTGGCGTAATTGCCGCTTCCACTTTCTTGGGGTCGAGGTTAAAAGTTACTGAGTCGGGTTCAACCAGCACAGGTGTCATTCCACTTTGCGTAATGCCCAATATGGAGGCAATGTAAGTATTGGAGGGAACAATCACCTCGTCGCCCGTTTTCAAGTTGCCAAGCGTTTTGTGTGCTTCAAAAATCAGGCGAAGTGCATCCAAACCGTTGCTTATGCCGATGCAGTAACGGCTTCCGCAAAAGGAGGCGTATTCTTTTTCAAATTCATCAACTTCTTTACCCAGAATGTACCATCCGCTTTCGAGAAAGTGGCGTGTAGCATCCATAAATTCGGGAAAATAGGGTTTGTTTACTTTCAGTAAATCAAGAAATTTTACTTCCATACCTGCAATTTTTAAACCGCAAAGATAGAATTAAAAAGATTGATGCAACATAGCAAAGGGATTTTTTTTGCAATAATGAGGTGGTATAAAATAAATAGCCCTCTCCGAAAAATGGATGCAAAATGAATCATCAATCTATTTTCCGAAGAGGACTGTTACACCCCTCTCAAAACAATCACCATAACCATCAAGATAGCTAACCGGTAATTGTTTGTTATCATTCATTAAAAGACATACTGGAACAAGAGCAAACCGGAGAAAGTTGCTGAAAATATTTACAGGTAGAAAGGTGTAGAAAGCATAAGTTTCTCACGATTCGCATTATCAAGTGATGGTTTTTAAATTAAAACCGGATAAATAATGTATGAATATAAGATAAAAAACGACCTCTACTTCTTTTATCCTTCGTTTCCTTTGGGAACGAAACTTTTTTTATCACCTTTTGGCGTTATAAAATTATTGCCCATTGTACAAGTACCGGTGAAGATTGCTCCCGGCTCAATCGACAGTTTGGACGTTTTTAAATCACCGTTCATTTTTGAACTTGCTTTTAAAGACAGCAGTTCCGAAACAGTAATTTTACCTTCCAAAGCGCCTGCTATTTCGGCATTATTACATACAATTTCTCCTTTAACGTTACCGTTATTACCAATTACAACCTTTCCTTTCGAGTTGATGTTTCCGTCGATGTTTCCGTCAATACGGATATCGCCGTTGGTTTCGATATCGCCTGTAATTTTAGTTCCAGCGCCTATTATATTGTGAACTTTATTTTCAACTTCCTGTGGTTTCATTTTATGTGAATTAAACAATGGTTTATATTTTAAAAATATTACTGTACTCAAAATGTCGGTGGCAAATATACGAAAAAAGAAAAAAACAATTGCTTTCAATTATGTATTGATAATGTTTTTTTGCTTTTGTATTGATGATACATATATCAGTCTTCGACGCGAGATGTAGAGCATTTAACTAATATTAATACAGATAGGTATTGTACCTATATAGAAAAGGCTCTACTTGTTGCGCCAACAATTTTGTTAAAAACACACATTAATCAATTTTGTTTATCACATTTAAAGTGCAAATTTAATTGAAGTTACTGTTATACTTATTGAATGATAATTTGACTGTGGCGCCTGTCATAAAGCAAAATTCGAGAATTTTATCGGATAGAGAGATACAATAATTTAATTGACATGGCTGAAATACAGTATGTATAACATTACTTCTTCACGAAGTTGTGAAGATATACAGTATGTCATTAGTGTCCACTAAAAACAGATAATGGCTCTTTGAAATAATTGATATTAAATTTGTTGCGATCGAATTGTGAGTCAACGTACTTGAATTTACTTTTGCGGTTCAAATGAGACTGTTATGTTTAAAGACAAGTACGTTTTCGCTCAATTAGTTGGTTTCTTGG
>JAITVO010000282.1 GCA_031285765.1 Cytophagaceae bacterium
AATTACCTCAATGAGTTTTGCTACAAGTTTAACCGGAGATATCTGGGTGAAAAAATATTTGATAGAATCTTGATTGCCGCCGTTGATAGCAAAAATACATTCAGGTGCAAAATCCGATAGTCAATTTATTTTTAGTGTAAATATTTTTTGATTCATACTTATAAAGAATACAATATCTTTACAGTTGCTTATGAGATACTTTTGTGTTGTTCCATGACGTTTTTGTGTTTTTTCCCTACGTTTATGTGTTGCCTCACTACGTTTTCATGTTATTTCCATACATCTTTGTATTACTTCACGACGTTTTTGTGTTGCTACATTGCTTTTTGACTTCAAAAAATGAAGAATAAAGAACAGAAATGATGGTTTTAGTGTGTGAAGAGGTAAAAGGGGGTATAACTTGATGGAGAAAGGAAACGCAATTTTTTTTTATCTGTAAAAATCTGCGTTATCTGTGTTCTTTTTGTGTGATATTACATCCAAATAAAGATTGACTTGCATAAACAGTTAAAATCTTTTATTTGCTACAATCCTTTTTGATAAAGGCGGTTGTACTGGCTTATTCTGTTCCAGTCTTTTTCGCTAAAAAATTTGATTTTATAATGATGCTGTCTAACATAACACGATAATTGAGCAGTGTGATGCTGTTTAGTGCTTTGTAATAATTTATCTGCGTTAGAAACGGGGAGAAAGTGTATTGTTGTAGTTGGGGATGATTATTGATTATTGTGGCATTATGCTGCTTGTTTTTTTTTATTAAATTAATGGCACAGAGGTAATAAATCTTTGTTGATACGGAATATTTATCCAAAGTAGATTTTGTTCAATTATCCTGTTCGCAGATTAAAAATCTACGGTTAATAAAGTGTTGCCCCTGTTGGACTTTGTGAATTTTGCGTAACATGAGTTATTGATTACGGTTTGGTATTATTTCAACGTTTCTTTCACAAATTCAATATTGCAGTCTAAAATTTCGAGATAGCACATCTGCGAAAGCGTGCGTATTTTATTGTGTTATGGATAGTTAATCTTGTAGTAAGCATCGCCGTTCAGACTGTCGGCGAGGATGCGTATTGTCGGCTCCCAAACCATATCGCGGCACGAGAACAGTGATTGAAATTTTGAGTTACTCATAAGTTTTACCTGTTATTTTGGCAGAATTGACTGCCGAAACAAATTGCGCGGAGATAGCGGTTATTTGTGAGACGGAAAAATATTGCGCTGAAATAATCGTGTAATCTGTGCATAACATCAACAAATATATTCGGAGAATAGATGTTTGATTTTGGCTAAAGCCAACGGCAATGAAGCCTCTTCCCTCTTTCCACAAGAGGGGATTTTTATTGCAGGAAATGTAAATAGTGAATTGATATAAATAATGCTGATTATCAACCATTACAAATATA
Organism: Cytophagaceae bacterium; assembly: GCA_031285765.1. Classification (GTDB taxonomy): domain Bacteria; phylum Bacteroidota; class Bacteroidia; order Bacteroidales; family Marinilabiliaceae; genus WRMI01. Next base: position 1,407 of record JAITVO010000282.1, read on the forward strand.
TAATTTAATCTTTAACACCGGTTTTCTATTTTAAAATGAATACTTTTATTACTTTTGTTTGCAATTTTGGAGAACAAAATCTCTATAATCGCTGAATTTATAAAACAATATGTAATAACAATAATATGATACACATTCGATTTTTATATGTTTTCTTTTTTATTATTCCGTTTACTGTTCTTTATTCGCAAGGTGTGAACGAAAACATTGCGCCTGCGAAGAAAATTGTGCTGAACGGCAGGGAATATTATTTGCATGTTGTTGGACAGGGCGAAGGACTTTACCGCATCAGTGTGAATTACGGTGTTTCGCAACAAGAAATTCTTGAAGCTAACGACGATATTTCCGAAAATTTGAAAGTAAGTCAGATAGTACGAATCCCTGTTATTTCGGGACGAAACAGCAACAGTGGCGAAATGGGCAAATCCCGCTCCTATATTTATCACACCGTTGAAAAGGGGCAAACCACATTTTTTGTATCCCGAAAATACAATGTTTCGCCGGAGGTTATTTACGAAAACAATCCGGGAAGTAAAGAACGCTTGGCGGAAGGCGCTGTTCTGAAAATTCCCGTTAAGGAATCGGAAAAAGAAACAGTAAAGAATGTTTCGGGCGATGATTTTGTTTATCATACAATACAGCCGAAAGAAACGCTTTATTCATTGGCAAGAGAATATAATACTACGATGGAAAAAATTATTGACGCCAATCAGACATTGCAAAATGGCATATTATCAATCGGAAGCACGGTGCGTATTCCCACAGCATTTATTGGCAAAGAGCCGGCGCATCCAATTCCGAGTAACACGCAGCAGTTTATCAAAAGCGACGATTATCTTTATCACACCATCCTTCAGGGACAAACCCTTTATTCAATTGCGCGTCAATATCAAGTGCAGGTACAGGATTTAACCGCCGCCAACGAAGGCATAACGCAGGAAAGTCTTAAAGTTGGTTATATGCTACGTGTTCCACGCCCTGTTTTTGATGAAGACAAAATAAAACAAATAGACGAATCTGATTTGTTTATTTATCATAAAGTAAAACGAAAAGAAACACTTTATGGAATTTCGAGAACTTACCATGTTGATGAGGATGTTATCAATGAGGTAAATCCGCAAGTCGATTTTCGAAACCTTGAGAATGGAACTCGACTGAAGATTCCGACCGATGCGTGGTTTGCACTGCGCGCTTCTTCGGCGCTTCACAGCGCAGAAGGAGCGGGTTTTTCCGATTCCAAAATTGACATGCCGCCTGAAAGCAGCAGTTTGTCTTTGGTTACCTCCAATTGCAGCAGTTTGGGAATTGACAGCCAAACATCCATAAAGGTTGCATTGCTGTTTCCATTTCAGGCGAAAGCCTCAACCGCTCATTATGTCGATTCGCTGCCGTCGCTCAGCGGGCGCAATATTGCCATGCGAACCAAACCCTTTGTCGAATTTTACACAGGAACACTCATGGCTGTGGACGAATTGAAAAAGCAGGGGTCCAATATCACTCTGTCGGTTTACGACATTGCACCCGACACGCGCTCGGTGCAAAAAGCGCTGAGCGACCCTGAATTAAAAAACGTGGATTTGATTATCGGTCCGGGAATCAGCAATGAACTTCCGTCGGTTTCAATGTTTAGCGCCGAGCACGCTATTCCGATGGTTTTCCCAATGTCGCACAGCGGTCCCGAACTGGCGAACAATCCTTACATGTTTCAGGTTAATTCGTCCGACACGCTGTATCATGATGTTATTGCCGACGAAATTGTAAGGCAGGCGCGGGGTGCAAATCTGCTGGTTATTCTGCCGTCATCGTCGGAACCTGATGCAACAAAACTTGCCGCTGCTGTTAAGCAAAAATCGTTAATGCAGGAACGAGTTCTTGCTGGCAGCATCAATTATTTGGAGTATAAGCAGGGAGGTGACGATTTGCAGGGGATTCAAACGTTAATTGACGTCGAAAAACATACATATATTGTTATTCCATCGAAAAAACAGACTGAAGTTTCAAGATTGATTCCGATAATAAACGGCATTAAAACAAGAATAAAAGCAGAAGTTACGCTTTTTGGTATGCAGGACTGGCTCAGGTTTCAAACCATTGAGCCCGAAAACATGCACCAGCTCAACGCTACTGTTTTCTCCCCATTTGGAATTGATTATACCGACCATGCAACGCAGGAGTTTATCAAAAAATTCAGGCAGTGGTATCATACCGAGCCTCACGCTGTTAATCCTTACTTTCAAAGTTCGGATGCATCGACGAATTACTCGCGCTACGGGATATGGGGATATGATGTTGCGCTCTATTTCCTGACAGCAGTTGGGCAGTACGGAAAAAATTTCGGGATGTGCCTCGACTCGTTCCAAACTACTCAAATACAGTTTAATTTCAACTTCAAACGAATCTCGAACTGGGGCGGATTTTACAATCAAGGCTTGTATATGATTCGGTTTAATTCGGATTATACTACAGAGAGGATTAAGTTGAATTGAGAATTAATTTTCAGCTCTCAACTTATTATTAAGATTATTCATGAGAAAAAAGATAAAACTGGGATTGTTACCCAAAGTTATTATAGCAATTGCTTTAGGGCTTCTTTTGGGAAATATTGTTTCGAGCGGTATTGTGCAATTTTTTCTGACTTTAAACGATGTATTCTCCAATTTTTTAAACTTCTGCATCCCCTTAATTATTATTGGATTGGTGATACCTGGTATTGCTGATATGGGACAAAAAGCCGGAAAGTTATTGATGATAACAATTATTTTGGCATACGGATTTACACTGTTTTCGGGCTTTTTTACTTATTTCTCGTGCAGCCGGGCTTATTCGCATATTATTACCCCTGATGACAATGTAATATTGAATCAAAATTCAACATCAGATGGATTAGTTCCGTTCTTTAGCATCGAAATGCCTCCGGTTTTTGGCGTAATGACAGCATTAATACTGGCATTTGTATTAGGCATAGGCATTGCATTTTCGAAAGGATACATTTTAAAAGATATATTTTTTGATTTTAAAGCGATTGTTGAATTAGTGATTACAAAGGTCATTATACCTTTACTGCCGCTGTTTATATTTGGAATTTTCCTGAATATGAGTTATTCGGGATCAGCATTCAGTATCATTTTTCTTTTTGGGAAAGTAATACTTGTTGTTTTTGTACTTCACGTATTATTGTTAATTATCATGTATTGTATAGCCGGAGTAATCACCAAAAGAAATCCGTTTAAACTGATGTATCACATGTTGCCGGCTTATATCACCGCTTTGGGAACCTCCTCATCGGCTGCAACCATCCCTGTTACGTTGCGACAAACGATAAAAATGGGTGTAGATGAAGACGTAGCTGATTTTTGCGTACCTCTTTGCGCCACCATACATTTGTCGGGCAGCACAATGAAAATTACAGCTCTCAGTTTAGCAATCTGCATGATGCAGGGACTTCCTCACAACCTGCTTCTGTATTCAGGTTTTATTTGCATGTTAGGTATTGTAATGGTTGCAGCTCCGGGCGTTCCGGGCGGAGCAATTATGGCTTCGGTAGCTATATTGCAGTCGATACTCCATTTTGATGAAAATACGATTGGTTTAATCATTGCCCTATATATTGCCATCGACAGCTTTGGAACAGCATGTAATGTAACCGGAGATGGCTCTATTGCATTAATTGTGAATAAACTGTCGAAGCGCATGACGACAAAATAAACACCGTTTTGTAAAGCACAATGGATAATCTATTCAATACGATAGTTGTTATTGTAAAAAATGTATAGCGCTTAGAAAAAAGAAATCAAACACAGATTGGTTATTATAAAAATGGAAATACTGTTTAAAGATTTAGGCACGGTTGATTATCAGAAAGCGTGGGATTATCAGGAAAAACTGTTTAAAGAAACTCTTACTTCAAAACTCGAAAACCGAAACCATTCCAGCAATACGAAGCTCGTTCATCATCAGCTTATTTTTTGTGAGCATCCACATGTTTACACAATGGGGAAAAGCGGAGTGCAATCGAACCTGCTAATTTCCAATGAACAACTTGAAAATATTGGTGCGCAGTTTTACCGTATCAATCGTGGAGGCGATATCACCTATCACGGACCCGGACAAATTGTGGGCTATCCAATTTTTGACCTCGAAATCATGCAATTGGGAATAAAAGAATATGTCTATCAGCTCGAAGAGGCAATTATCCGCACTTTGGGTGATATGTACATACCCGCGTCGCGCCTCAAAATGGCAACCGGCGTATGGCTTGATGCCGATAATGCATCAAAAGCGCGAAAAATATGCGCCATCGGTGTCAGAGCAAGTCGCTTTGTTACCATGCACGGATTTGCGCTGAATGTAAATACCAATCTCGCCTATTTCAAATACATCAATCCTTGTGGATTCATCGATAAAGGTGTAACCTCAATCGAAAAAGAACTTGGCGTCAAACAAAGTATGGATACCGTAAAAAAATTGTTGCTGAAATATATGCGTGAGGTTTTTAATGCCGACATTGCACCATTTTAATTTTTTTTGAATCAGAAAAGGCAACATACAAAGGCTGTTCCATAATACATAACAGCTGAACTCGCGAGTTACTTTAAATCCAAGATTGTGATAGACCGAAACCGCCGTTGTGTTATGCTGCAACACTTAGAGCAGACAATGGTTGATATTTGCCGTTTTTTTTAAGGTATTCTATCAAACAATTCAAACATATTTGCGTTTTGCAAAGTTCCACACGGGACCACTTTTTTATTAACCGTAGGTTTTAATCTGCATGATAACAACATGCATTCAAGCGCTGCTGGTACAATCAAATACACAGTGCCATCTCGAAAATCCTGTTCAAATTGCGACTCGGGCACGGGCTGAAAATTTTCCACCTATTTTATGATTCGTCTGTTTTATTGCCCCCGTTATTACCGTTGAATATAAAGGCATACAGCAACGACGGGGTCGTTGCAATCACAACGACGGGGTCGTTACAATTGTAAGGACAGGGTCGTTGCAATCGTAAGGACGGGGTCGTTACAATCGTAAGGACGGGGTCGTTACAAAATCAACGACCCCGTCCTTGCGAAATCATTGACAGGGTCAATTACAGACACTCCGCAAGTAAGTGACACAATACACAAATTACCTCTTGATATTCTGATTATTGGTATCGTTGTGTGTCTGCTTTTTAACAAGCGACGAGGCATCTATAAACGTTGCCTTGCGCAGCGTGTTTTTCAGCTCCCCCGATTCGCTGAAGCGGACGTTGATTTTGCTGATTTTGGCTGCCGTTGTTTTTTAATGACGGGGGGCGAAAGTAAAAAATAATTGGGAATAAATTATGAGGGAATTGAATAATTATTAACTGATGTTACGCAAAACTCATAAAGTGCCGCAGGGACGGTACAATCAATAGACTTCTTCGGAAAATAGTATTGAAACGCACATTTACACCTGCTCAACCGTTCATCCTGACAAGGGGATTAATCCCCTTGTTAATAGAGATGCGGCATCAGCAGCAATGGGGCATG
>JAITVO010000088.1 GCA_031285765.1 Cytophagaceae bacterium
TTACAAACATCACTGCAAAAACGAGTGATTACGGTTTTGCTTCAAAGGCTTTTCCGCAATGCTCGCACACTTTCGGTAATTTCAATTTACTTACTCCCATATATCGTTTTTTGTATCAATTAAACATTTATAAGAAATAATAAGATTGTATTAGGCGCATATTTTCATTCAATAACGCTCGGTACAAATCTGGAACAAAGATACAATAAAAAAACGATATACAAGCATAAATATCAAAAAAATATCTATAAAGAAAAATGCGGTAAACTTTTGATTTACCGCATTTTATCTAATTTTGATACTTGCTTTGTGAGGTGTGTTATTTCACTTCCTCAAAATCGACATCCGTTACCTCATCCGAAGGATTACTGTTTCCACCTTGATTTGCCTGTTGTCTGGCATCACCTTGTGGTTGTTCTCCTTGTGTTTGGCTTGCGTTGTACATTTCCTGCGAAGCGGCTTGGAACACCGTATTCAACTCGTTGGTTGCTGTGTCAATGGCGTCAAAATCCTGATTTTTATGCGCTTCTTTCAGTTTTGCCAAAGCTGCTTCAATCGGACCTTTTTTGTCGGCTGGCAGTTTGTCGCCAAATTCTTTCAACTGTTTGTCGGTTTGGAAAATCAAGCTGTCGGCGTGATTCAATTTGTCGATGCGTTCTTTGGCTTTCAAATCGCTTTCGGCATTGGCGGCAGCTTCGTCTTTCATCCGTTTAATTTCGGCGTCTGACAGTCCTGACGATGCTTCAATGCGGATGCTCTGTTCTTTGCCAGTAGCTTTGTCCTTTGCTGTTACGTGCAAAATTCCGTTGGCGTCGATGTCAAAAGTAACTTCGATTTGCGGTACGCCGCGTGGCGCTGGCGGAATCCCGTCGAGGTGGAAGCGTCCGATTGTTTTGTTGCCCGAAGCCATTGGTCTTTCGCCCTGTAAAACGTGTATTTCAACCGAAGGCTGACTGTCGGCGGCAGTGGTGAAAGTTTCCGATTTTTTGGTCGGAATGGTTGTGTTCGATTCTATTAGCTTGGTCATTACACCGCCCATTGTTTCAATGCCCAGCGACAGTGGCGTAACATCGAGCAGCAGCACGTCTTTTACATCGCCGCTCAAAACTCCGCCCTGAATGGCTGCGCCTACAGCTACAACTTCATCAGGATTAACGCCTTTGGATGGCGCTTTGCCAAAGAATTTTTCAACAAGTTGCTGAATGGCGGGGATACGTGTTGAACCGCCAACCAAAATCACCTCGTCCACATCGGAAGCGGTCATATTAGCATCTTTCAAAGCCTGACGGCAAGGAGTCAATGCACGTTGAATCAATGTGTCCGACAACTGCTCAAACTGTGCGCGTGTGAGCGTTTTAACCAAGTGCTTTGGAATACCGTCCACAGGCATAATGTAAGGCAGATTAATTTCGGTGGTTGTGCTGCTCGACAGTTCAATCTTGGCTTTTTCGGCGGCGTCTTTCAAACGCTGCAACGCCATTGGGTCGCGGCGCAGGTCAATTCCTTCTTCGCGCTGAAATTCGTCGGCAAGCCAGTTGATAATCACATCGTCAAAGTCATCGCCGCCAAGGTGCGTGTCGCCATTGGTCGATTTCACTTCAAACACGCCGTCGCCCAACTCAAGGATGCTGATGTCGAAAGTACCTCCGCCTAAATCGAACACGGCAACTTTCATGTCCTTGTGCTGTTTGTCGAGTCCGTATGCCAATGCAGCGGCAGTAGGCTCATTAATAATGCGTTTTACTTTCAATCCCGCAATTTCGCCCGCTTCTTTGGTTGCCTGACGCTGTGCATCGTTAAAATAGGCAGGCACGGTAATAACGGCTTCACTAACTTCCTGACCAAGATAATCTTCGGCAGTTTTTTTCATTTTTTGAAGCGTGATAGCCGAAATTTCCTGCGGCGAATAAAGACGGTCGTTAATTTTTACACGGGGCGTATTGTTGTCGCCTTTCACAACTTCGTAAGGCACGCGCTTTATTTCGTTAGGGATTTCGCTGTACGAAACTCCCATAAACCGTTTAATAGAGTAGATGGTTTTTTGCGGATTGGTGATGGACTGCCGTTTAGCTGGGTCGCCCACTTTCCGTTCACCATTTTCAACAAACGCCACGATTGAGGGCGTTGTACGTTTTCCTTCGCTGTTGGGTATTACTACCGCTTCGCTGCCTTCCATCACCGAAACGCAGGAGTTGGTTGTACCCAAGTCAATTCCAATTATTTTTCCCATTGTGTTAAATGTTAATCTATTTTGAGTTTTAATTTTTCGGATACGCTCTTTGCAAAGGTTGTGCCACGAAAAAAAACAGCGTTTTTATGCAATAATGACATGCTTTTTTGTTAGATTATCGACATAAATGTCAGTTTTTGTATGACATTTTGGCGGAAATGTTTTTTGTAAATAGAGTGAGCGGAGCGTTCCACTATAAAACAAAAATGTCAATAACTATTGTGTAAGCTATTGACATTTGACAGTGCCCAGAACAAGACTCGAACTTGCATGCCGAAACCGGCACCAGCCCCTCAAGCTGGCGTGTCTACCAATTTCACCATCTGGGCATAAAAAAGAGCGGAAAACGAGACTCGAACTCGCGACCCCGACCTTGGCAAGGTCGTGCTCTACCAACTGAGCTATTTCCGCTTTTGCGCTGCAAAGATAAGTACATTTCTCTCAAAGAAACAAATATTTTTGGCGTTTTTTTTTGAATTATTTTTTTATTAATTGTATTACAGTATTTTACTTGTTTGTACAAACACGAAATTCACCTCGTGTTTTACTCCTTTTCGTTCCAATTTCGATGGTCGTTTTATTCAATCACGTTAATTTCTTTGACAATAATTTTTTCATTTACCATTGTTTCTACCGTAAATTCCACATTATCACCTGCCTCAATATCATTGAAGTCGTATTTCATTAAACTTGAATGAAATAAATTTCCTTTGAATTGTTATGTAGAGTCGTAAAGATTCGCATTTTTACGAACTATTTATCCGGCATGAAAAATACTGCTGCGTTTGATTACTGTATCATTTGTTTTCTCCGGATTTATGCTGAGGTATGTACAGAAAAACACCAGACGTAGTAATAAAAAAACAAGAGCGTAACATTACATTCGTATTTGCAATAATTCTTGGGTAGAAAGACACGGCGATTAATTTAAGGCGTTGGGGCTTTTAATCATTAGACTTCTTCGAGAAATAGTTTAGCCAAAACTTTTTGTCTTTGTACTATCTTTTACAAGGATATATAAAAATTAATTTCCCCGCAATTCAAATGAGGTGTTAAGCGGAAAGTCTTTCTCAGTAGTTCTGTATTTTATCAATATTTGCCTCATTATCTCATTTTAATAACCGATGTTACGCACTGTTTTTTTTGAATGTGAGGATGCAATATTATAATAAAAACTGTTCTCACAATTTGCAAAAAAGAGAAAAGTTAAATACACTGTCTTCCCAACTTTGGAAAACAGTAAAAAGTAAAAAAACAGACACTCACACCATGTGGCGATAAATAGCGTAACATGAGTAACCACTATATTTATACAGGGATTATACATCTAAAAACTCTTACGGGAACCTCTAAAAACTCAAAGTTCGAGGCTTGCGAGGCGATAAAAGCGCAGTTTACATGAACGTAAATGAGCATTTTATCGTCCGAAGCATAACGAAGAACTTTGAGTTTTTAGAGGT
>JAITVO010000292.1 GCA_031285765.1 Cytophagaceae bacterium
AATTACCTCAATGAGTTTTGCTACAAGTTTAACCGGAGATATCTGGGTGAAAAAATATTTGATAGAATCTTGATTGCCGCCGTTGATAGCAAAAATACATTCAGGTGCAAAATCCGATAATCATTTTGATTTTAAACAGCCGGCGGCTGCAGGAACTGTATGAAGAGTACGGCGACAATAACTATTCGCCGCTGATAAGCGGGAGCATCGGCAACCGGAATCGCACCAAAAAGCACAGGGACAGGATAGTGCAGATAGTTTTGAGTATTTACGCTGCACAGGACAAGCCGTTTATAAGTGATGTGGCACGTATTTACAATCAGGGCAACCGCGCCAAATTTTAATATTCTCCGCCCCAACAGTACTTTTGTGAGATGAATACGACATTCCCTTCTTATTTTTCAGGCATTAGCGACCCCTCGCGTGACAGGTCGCTGCCTTCACCTGTTATCGGATATTTTGATGATTGCTTTATGTACCTGTTTGACTGGTGGCACTGATTATCAGGACATGCGTCTGTTTGCTTTGGAGCGTGGGAAGCATTTGGGCGGCTTGGTATCTTTGCCTAATGGCGTCCTGTCGGAAGATACCTTTGAGAGAGTTATAAAACGTATATGTACCCGGGAATTGGAGAACTGTCTTCGCTTATATGGTCATTCCATTTTGTCCAACCTGTCTGAAAAGCAGCTTGTCATTGATGGAAATAAACAACGTGGCGTTTCTCCCACCACCCGCGGCAACGATGGCTTATATCTATTAAATGTATGGGTGAGTGAAAATCGTTTTTTTTCTTGCCAAGGAAAGGGGTGAGGATAAATCGAATGAAATTACAGCCATACCACAGGTATTGAACGGTATAGATATTGAAGACACCGTTGTATCGATTGATGCGATGGGCACTCAGAAAGAGACTGCTGAACTCAGTGTGGAGAAAAAGGGTCATTACCTTGCTGGCTTTGAAAACAAACCAAAAGTCATTGTTTGAGGATGTGGAATGTGCTTTTAAAGTACATCATGAACATGATATCTATCAAACACTTGATACCGGTCACGGGTGTATTGAAACCAGCAAATGCAGCATACTTCCGGCACAGGAGTACTTGCTGGAAGAGTATTTGGTTACATGGAAAAATTTGAGTACTCTCATCCGTATGGAATTCGCGCGGAAAACTCAGGGAAAAGTAACGCGAGAAACACGTTATTATATCAGTGATGAAAAACAAGAAACAGCCGCTTACTTTAGCGCCCTCATCAGAGGACACTGGAGCATTGAGAATCAATTGTATTGGCACTTGGGCGTCACTTTCAAGGAGGACGCATGTAGAGCAAGGGCAGGATATGCTTCGCAAAATCTTTCTGCCTTGAGAGAAATGTCATTGCATATCGTTTCGGAACAGAAAAATAAACTGGGGCTCAAAAAGAGGCTGTATAAGGCGGCATTAGATATAGAATACCTCAAAAATTTGATCAAAATTTGATGCGGTTGCCCTGTAAATCAGCAAAAATCACATCACCATCATCATTTTTTCAACAGTTCCGTATCTTCTGAAACAGTTTTGAAGCAAAAACAAAATCGTTCAGTTCTTTGTTGTCGCTTCCAAAAATGTCGTTGCTTGATCCTTCCCAATGTTTTTCGCCGTTGTGAATAAAGATAATGTATTCGCCAATGCCCATCACCGAGTTCATGTCGTGCGTATTAATGATGGTTGTGATGTCGTACTCTTTTGTAATTTCCTGAATCAGTTCGTCGATAACAATGGATGTTTTGGGGTCGAGACCCGAATTGGGTTCATCGCAAAACAGATATTTGGGATTCAATGCGATGGCGCGTGCAATGGCAACTCGCTTTTGCATACCGCCACTGATTTCGGAGGGAAACAGGTTGTTTACATTTCTCAGATTCACTCGGTTCAGGCAAAAATTGGCTCTTTCGCGACGTTCGTCCAGCGTCATGCCGGTAAACATATCCAATGGAAAACGAACATTCTCTTCAACGGTTTGCGAATCGAAAAGCGCCCCGCCCTGAAATAACATTCCTATTTCCTGACGGAGCTTATTCTTCTCCTTTTCCTTCATCGCAATAAAGTTCCGTGAATCGTAAAAAACATCGCCCGCGTTGGGTTGATGCAATCCTACCAGTGTTTTCAAAAAAACTGTTTTTCCCGAACCGCTTTGTCCAATAATCAGATTGGTTTGTCCCTTTTGAAATGTGGCAGAAATATGTTTAAGCACCTCTTTTCCGTCAAAAGATTTGCTGATATTAATTGCTTCAATCATGGTAAAAGAAGTTTAGTCAGTATTAAGTCAAAAACCAGAATCCAAATGCTGCTTTGCACAACCGCCTGTGTACTCGAGCGTCCTACTTCGAGCGAACCGCCCGATGTGTAATAGCCACAGTATCCGGCAATAGAAGTAATAATAAAGGCAAAAACAACTGATTTGACTATCGAATGAACAATAAAAAACGGCACAAACGCATAAACAATTCCCTGAATATAGTCAGCCGAAAGAACGGCTCCCGTAACAGCTCCCGATATCCATCCGCCAAATATCCCCACAGCCATGCTCAGTATTGAAAGAAAAGGAACCATAATCATCAGTCCCAATACTTTGGGTAACACAAGGTAATTTGCCGAGTTGATACCCATCAGGTCAAGCGCATCAATCTGTTCGGTTACACGCATGGTGCCAATTTCGGATGCAACGTGCGACCCCACTTTGCCTGCAAGAATCAAGCAAATGAGCGTGCTGGCAAACTCCAGAAGCACCGAATCGCGGGTTACCAAACTCACAACATATCCGGGAATAATAGGCATGTGCGAATACAGATTATACGCCGTTTGCAGCGTAACAACGGCACCAATAAAAAACGAGATAATTGTAACAATACCGATTGAACTGATACCAAGCTGTACCATCTCGTCAACTATTCGACGAAAAAAGATTTTATACTTATCTGGCTTACTGAAAACACTCCTGATAAACAGGGCATAACGCCCAAAATGAAATAGAATACCCATCCTCAATTTTTTGTTCAAAAATAGTAACTAATTTCGTACCGCGAAATCAAAACATCGAAAAACAGAAATGTTTTAACGGAGATTATGATACTGTATTAATAAATAAAACAGTCATTCATAAATGATTGATGCAGCTAAGAGTGTTGCGGAGATGATGTTTTTTTAACAGAATAATAGACATTGTCAGGAAATCTGAGAAATTTGGCTAAAGCCGCCAACAGCACATGCTTTAGCCGTTGGCTTCAATCCAACGGATGGAGGCAGCAGAACAAATCTGGCTTTAGCCAAAAATAACTTGCTGGATAACTATTTTTATATTTTCCGAAGAGGTGTAATAAATGTTTTTTCTGAAGATATTTTGGAGTTTTTACCCGAAATAAAAGTTGAAAGTTCTATTTTTGCAGAATCAAAATAACCATCAGGTACTTATAAAACTTAGATTTTGAAGCTTACGGCTGAGGCAAAAGCGGAGTTTACTAAAGTAAATGAGCATTTTGGTGAAAGAGCGTAACAATGAAAAAGCAGTTTTTAGAAGTTCCCATTAAAGAATAGATAAATGAAAGATACTTATTGTGTTGTAATGGCAGGCGGCATTGGAAGCCGGTTTTGGCCTCTTAGCAGAAATGCTGCCCCCAAACAGTTTTTGGATATGTTTGGAACCGGAAAAAGTTTGCTGCGTCAAACATTTGAGCGATTTACCGCCGTTTGTCCCGTCGAAAACTTTCTGATAGTAACAAGTTCGCAGTACACTTCCACCGTGCTGAAGCAACTGCCCGAACTGAAACCCGCACAGGTGCTTGCCGAACCTTACCGAAGAAATACTGCTCCGTGTATTGCTTTCGCAAATGCTTACATCCGAAATAAAAACCGGAATGCAAAAATAGTTGTAACGCCGGCTGACCATTTAATTACCAACGACGCCGAATTTGTGAAATCCATCAGTAGCGGGTTCAACTTTGTTCAGCTGCACGATACTCTTCTTACGCTGGGAATAAAACCTCTCCGCCCCGAAACCGGATACGGATATATACAAATAACCGACGACGAACAGCCTGACGATAATCCATTTAAAAAAGTAAAAACTTTTACCGAAAAACCAACGCGCGAACTTGCGACAGTTTTTTATGAAAGTGGCGAATTTTACTGGAATTCGGGAATATTTATGTGGTCGATAAAATCAATAGACACTGCCTTTGAAACATTTCTTCCCGAAATACAGTCGCTTTTCAGAGGGCTCGACACAACTATCGGAACACCCGAAGAAGAAACGAGTGTACTCGAAACCTATTCGCAGTGCAACAACATCTCTATCGACTACGGAATTATGGAAAAAGCCTCGAATGTGTATGTACAAACCGTCAATTTTGGGTGGTCGGATTTAGGCACATGGTCGTCGATGTACGAAGAGTTTCCAACGCGCGACGCCAGCGAAAATGCTGTTATTTCTGGTAAAACGCTTCTTTACAATACATCGAAAAGCGTTATCAACATTCCGGCTGAAAAAGTTGCCGTTATTCAGGGATTGAACGATTATATTATTGTCGATTCCGACAATGCTTTGCTGATATGCCCCAAAGCCAATGAACAATTTATTAAACAGTTTACAAACGATATTAAAGACAAATTTGGCGATAAAACACTGTAGGCTGGCTGGTGGAGAGTTTATTCACAATTCTCAACTTATTAAGTGTCGCTTCTGTTAAGATTAGGTTTCTTTGTAACCTTGTCGGGCGGTTATATTGATAGAAGCGACACATGGTAAAAAACGGGAATGTCGATTTTGTAATACAGTTATTATAAGTTTAATAGATAAGAGGATATGAAAAAACATCGCGTTGCCATAGTCGGATATGGCAATATTGGAAAAGGAGTGTTGGAAGCCATACAGTCATCACCCGATTTTGAACTGGCTGGGATTGTACGCCGTTCGGCATCGGTAAATAATATTACGCCAGAATTAAAGGGCTTCGATATCGTAGATAATATAGGTGCTTTAAACAATGTAGATGTAGCTATTCTATGTACGCCAACCCGCAAGGTGGGCGAGTATGCCAAAGAAATACTTGCGATGGGAATCCATACGGTTGACAGCTACGATATTCATTCTTCAATATGGGAACTTCGCCAAGAATTGGATGCAACAGCACAACAGTTCGGTTCGGTTGCCGTTATTTCGGCAGGCTGGGATCCCGGCAGCGACTCTGTTGTGCGTGCGCTGCTCGAAGCCATTGCCCCAAGAGGCATAACTTACACCAATTTCGGACCCGGAATGAGTATGGGGCATACTGTTGCCGTAAAAGCTGTTGAAGGTGTGCGCAAAGCCCTGTCGATGACACTTCCGACAGGAACAGGTATCCATCGCCGCATGGTTTATGTTGAAATAGAGGACGGATACCGTTTCGACGACGTTGCAAAAGCCATCAAAGTGGACGACTATTTTCGCCACGACGAAACGCATATTGTACAAGTTGATGATGTGGACAGATTACAAGATATGGGACACGGTGTTAACCTGACTCGAAAAGGTGTTTCAGGAATCGCTCAAAATCAGCTGTTCGAATTTAATATGAAGATTAATAATCCCGCACTTACGGCTCAAATTATGGTTGCATGTGCACGTGCCGCAATGAAAGCTCAATCGGGTGCATACACAATGATTGAATTGCCTGTTATCGACATGCTGTACGGAAACAGAGAAGACTTAATTCGACGGTTAGTGTAACAAAAAACAGGATGAAAACCTTATTTTACAAAAAACAACTTCAGTAAAACTGGTAAAGTACAAACAACAAACTTATTACTTCATTTTATCTGCAATTATTATTGAGAAAATGAGGCTATATATAGAAAAAATATCTGTTTCTGCTGATATTGTTTTATTTGTAAATGAGGTTTTATACGCTTTGCAAACAAATACAATTACTGTAAAACTTCGTGCGTTTATCAATAACAAGATAGGTAAACGCATGAAAATTATGTTGTTATTTTACGATAATAATACCAATGTTGTGAAAATATGCGCTTTAAAATAAAGTTACCAAGAAAAAAGACCCACTCTTTACCGCCCGATAATATATGCCGAAACTGCGGTACGCCAACCGTCGGGCGCTATTGCCACGAGTGTGGACAGGATGTTTTGGCAGGCGTGGAGCAACCCATCTGGGCGATGCTCAAAAACATGCTTGACAATGCTTTTGCCATCGACGGTAAAGTACCGTTAACGCTGGTGAATCTGCTGTTTCGTCCCGGCTTTCTGTCAAACGAATACCGCGCAGGACGAATAGTGCGCCACATGCATCCTGTAAAAATACTCTGGTTTTCGCTGCTGGTTTTCTTTGCTCTTGTTATTCCCCAAATTAATAAGAGTGTTGAAATCAACTGGAATAATATGTCGGATTCCGCTACCGAACAACAGGCAGCCTCGCCCGAGTCGCTGGCAGTGGCTGCAAAACCGACAGCTGAAACACCCCCCGAACTTGCGGCGGAAGCAAAAGAAACAATGCAGAAAGACAGGGAGATTTTGCTTAATATATTTGATTATTTTTCTACCTACGGACCGTTTATCGCCTTTCTGCTAACTCCTGTCTTCGGCTTGCTGCTGGCTTGGTTTTTCAAGTGCAGTAAACTTTATTATATGTATCATCTTATATTTGCGGTGCATTTCCACACATTTTTTCTGGCGCTTTTAAATTTGAGCTTGATTAAAAATATCCTGCTCCCCAATTCACATGCCCCAAACTGGCTCGGTACGTGGCTCGAAATAATCTATTTTGTGATAACACCAATAGTTTATCTCTGTGTTTCCGTCCACCGCTTTTATCAAACGCCAACAAAACTAAATGCTGTGTGGAAATCGCTACTGCTCGTTTTACTCTACTCCGTTATATTTATCATTATCACTATTTCGTTACTTGCTGTGGTTGTGCTAATTATTGGTGTAGAATAATTAAAACTACAGTTGGAACTTATTAACTTATGTTACGCAGTAATTATTTGGGGTAGCCTATCCTTGAAAAGGCTGTTTTGCGTAACATGAGTTATGAATTTTCAAATCAAAAAATCCCGTTAGGGATTGAGTTACATAACAGTTTTAAATGGCATACAACAATGAAAAATGAATCGTGTAACATAAATTATAAACTACTACCACAAAACATTATAGCAACCATAATTTTTCATTCGTATTTTGTACTTCAATCACTTTTCTGCACGTTTATTGTAACGAAAAATGCCAAATTAATTTTTGAATGAAAAACCGCTGTATTCATCTTATTGTACTTTTGGCAGCTGCAACAACGCTTTTGCTGGCGGCTGTTTTTTTGCGCCGAATGTTTCCCGTGCAGCCCGAACAGCCGTTTTCGGCGGCAAAAATCGAAAGGACGGTACAAGGCGTACAAAAGCAAATGAATACACTTCTCGACGAGTTTACGGCAAAACAGTTTGAGTCGCACGAACAGCTGTGGAAAAGCCTCGATTCGCTAAATATTAATAACATTGACCTGCTCGTTTATCAGGGCGTTGAACCTGTAGCATGGACTAACCAGCTGCTGCCTGTGGAAGGATTTAATCCCAACTATTTCCGACAATCGATTGTAAGGCTCGATAACGGATGGTATTTAACGGCGCTCAGGCAAAAAGGACAAATAGTTACGGTGGCATTCAGCCTGCTGAAGCACGAATACCCGTATCAGAACAATCTTCTTCAGGATGGCTTTGCGCCGATGTACAATCTTGCCCCCGCAACCCGTATTCAACTCGCGTACAGCGACGCCGCCTGCGCTGTTCGCAACGAACAGGGCGCAACGCTGTTTTACCTTTTACCCGAAAGCGTTCAAAAAAACTTCTCAAAAACCTACATCGCAGGCAGTTGGCTGTTGTGTGCAATGACAATCGTGCTGCTCGTTTTCTTTTTCAGATTACAAAGGGCAGTTTCGGACAAGCGGTGGTCGAATCGCGTGCTGTTTCTCTCCATACCAGCGTTTGCGGTGGTTTATTATGTGGTTTTCTGGACGGCAGGGCTGTCGTTCATCCATACCTCCGAACTTTTTTCGCCAGTCTATTTTGCGTTGTCCGAACAGCTGCCGTCGCTCGGAATGTTTCTGTTTATGTCGCTGTGGATGTTTATTGTATCAATATGGTTTTACCGATTTTTTAAACTTCCGCGTTTTATGGCTGGAAAAACGGTATGGCTTGTGCTGATGCTCATACTAACGTCGCTATTTCTGGTTTTTATCAATAAACTGTTCTATATTTTGGCGCTGCACTCGTCGGGATCGCTTATTCTTACAAAAATTGTGAACATCGACCTGATTGCGATGGCAAAAATTGTAATTGTAGCTTTCTTGCTGCTTTCGTTTGCGGTGATTTACGAACGTATCGTTATATCGTATCTTGTTTTTTTGCCCAAACATTATCCTGCCATTGCCATTGCGGTAATTACGCTTGCGCTAATGGCTGCTTTCGGAGGTGCAGGCGTGGGCAACAGCGACTGGTCGTTTCCTTTTTTCGCCGCACTTGGGTTTATCCTTGTATTTTCGCGCCGAAACGCCACGATGGAACATTCGTACACAACTTTCCTCTGGTTTGCGGCGCTTTTTGCAGTTTATTCGGGGATGACGCTGATGGATTTGAGCATTCAGCGCGAAGAAGAGGGAAGAGAACTGCTTGTGGAAAATCTTAGTTTTCAGCTTTTGCACGACGAAGACCCAATTGCCGAAATGTACCTTATTGACATTGAGAAACAGCTTGCGCACGACGCTTCGCTAATACGCCTGCTTGTGCAGACTGAACTGGATCAGGAAGCAATCCGCACACATCTGTTAAAATATTATTTTTACGGATACTGGAGCCGATACGACATGCAGGCAATTCCCTGTTTGCCGCAAGGCAACCTGCACATCGAAGAAACAGGCGAATTAAACAACTGCTACGCCTATTTTGGGGGAATGCTCGAGGCGTATGGTTATCTTATCAATGGCAGCAAGCATTTTCATTACATCGACACACAAAACGGAAAGGTTTCGTACTTTGGCGTTTTTCGTTTTTTTCCGAACGAGGAACGCGAAACATCGCTCTTTATCGAATTGCATTCAAAACCGTTTTCGGAAGGAATGGGTTATCCCGAATTGCTTGTTAGCCGACGCGAACAGGCTCGCATGAAACTATTCAACGATTACTCGTATGCCAAATACGTGAACGGAAAATTGGTGAAATGTTCGGGCGATTATCCCTACAAAAGCGTTTACCCTCCCAGCCACTCAGCGCTTTACGCAAAAATATTTGTAAAAGAAAGAAACTACTCGCATCTTGTGTATCAGCCTGCCGAAAATACCGTTGTAGTAATGAGCCGCAGGGATATGATGCTGGGCGATGTATTTATGGCGTTTTCCATCTTCTTTATGTTCTTTTTTCTGTTCGGAGGGCTGTTTATGCTGCTGTCGCGGGTCGATTTCAGGCGGCTGTCGTTTCGCATCTCCATACAGCAGCGCATCCGCACCGCCTTTGTGCTTTTAATGCTGATTATGCTGATTATTGTTGCCGCAGGAACAGTGTATTATTCGGTAAAACAGTATGAGCGAAAGCATCTGGAGCTGCTCGAAAACAAAATACAGTCGGTACTTCTTGAACTGGAATACAAAATCGGATTTGAAACACCCGAAACAACTATTCCCGTCGATTATCTCAACTATCAGCTGCAAATGATTTCGAGCGTATTTTATTGCGATGTAAATATTTTCGGCATCGACGGAAAACTGATAGGCACTTCGCGGCAGGAGCTTTTTAAGGGCGGGCTTGTGGGCGAGCAGATGAATCCGCAAGCCTACTTTACGCTTGCCTACACCGACGCCGCGCGTTTTCTTGAAGAAGAACAGATAGGAAACCTCCGCTACATCTCTTTTTATGTTCCGCTGTTGAGCAACGACAGCCGTCTTGTGGGGTTTGTAAATATTCCTTACTTTGTTGGCAACAACGAGTTGAAAGAAGAAATTTCGTCGGTAATCGTAACCGTCATCAATTTCTATCTTGTATTCTCGTTTCTCGTGATAGCATTCGCCGTATTTCTTTCGCGCCAAATAACGCGCCCTCTGCTTACGTTGCAAAAAAAACTGTCGCAGCTGAAACTCGACCATCAAAACGAAAAACTTGACTACAAAGGCAACGACGAAATTGGCAGCCTTGTAACCGAATACAATCGCGTTGTGGACGAGCTTGCCGACAGCGCCGACAAACTTGCCCGCACCGAACGCGAACTCGCATGGCGCGAAATGGCGAAACAGATTGCGCACGAAATCAAAAATCCGCTCACGCCCATGAAGCTGAGCATTCAATACCTGCAACGCGCGTGGAACGACAAGCCTGCCGAGTTCGACGGCTATTTGAAGCGCGTTACGGCAACGCTGATTGAGCAAATTGACAATCTTTCGTCCATCGCCTCCGAGTTTAGCCGCTTTGCGCAAATGCCAAAGGTAAAATCGGAAGTTGTAAACCTTGCCGAAAAGGTCGAAAACAGCGTAATGCTTTTCCAAAACTCAACCGACATGCCGCTTATTTTCCGCAACGAAGCGGGCGCAGGCGTAATGGTGAATGCCGACGGCGAACAGCTCTTGGGTGTTTTCAATAACCTTATTAAAAATGCTATACAGGCAATTCCGCCCGAGCGCGAAGGACGCATTGAAGTAACCGTACAACAGCTGCCTCACCACAAAGTGTGCGTAACCGTTGCCGACAATGGAAAAGGCATACCCGAAGAGTTGTGGAAAAAACTCTTCACCCCCAACTTCACCACCAAATCGGGCGGCATGGGTCTTGGGCTTGCTATTTCGCGCCGCGTGGTTGAAAGCGCAGGCGGACACATACGCTTCGAAACCGAAGACGGCAAAGGTTCGGTATTTTATGTGGAACTGCCGCTGCATTTCATTACTTCCGAGTGATACAATGCGGGGCGCTTACAACAGATGTATCTCATACGCTGTTTTTCCAATTTTTTCTGTACATTTGCATCTTTGTTTCAACATCCAAATATGCCAAAAATTATACTGTACATACTGTTTACAATCGCTACCACCTTTCCGTTGCAGGCAAACAGCCTTGAGGAATGCGATACCCTTATACTGAAAGGCATTGAGGCATTGAACAAAAAAGAACACGTTCAATCGCTGAAACTGCTTACCGACGCCAGAATAATTGCAGAGGCAAATCAATACGCACAGCAGCTTTTTCTGGCATTGAACAATATTGGATCCAACTACTATGCGTTGCTCGATTACGGCGAAGCTATCAACCATTATCTGGAGGCTTACACAGTTGCACTCAAGGATTTGGACGCTTCGGCTGAAATGGCGGCGCTCAACAACATTGCCATTCTGTATTCAAAAGATAAGAAAATTGACAAAGCCGAAGAATATCTCTCCAAAGCATACGCTATTGCGAAAGAAAAAGGCGACAGTATAAAAATAGGGCTGTATGCTATTAATCTGGCAATAGTGGCGCGGGAAAGCGGCAAAATGAAGCAATCGCTGGAGTATATTAACATGGCGCTTCCGATGCTGGGCAGTCAGCCCATAGCTTGCTGGAATGGTAAACTGACAAAAGCCAAAACCCTGTTTCTGATGAACGAACTCAACGCTTCGGAGGCAATCATCAACGAACTGCTGCCGCAACTGCACAACCCAATATTGTCCGAACAGCACGTTGCAGCGCTGTTATTGCTCTCAATGATACACGAACAGCGGCACAACATGAAACTTGCAGAGAAATATGCACTCCAAACACTTCGCGACAGTGTGAACATCGAAATCAGAATAGAAATTTTCGTCCGTCTATCGGAACTGTATAGAAAGAACGGCGACTTCGACAATGCTTTCCGCTACCGCGACGCCGCCGACGAGGCAAAGGATTCGCTATCAATAGTACGAAACACTATGCTTTTTGAAAACAGCCGCATCAAATTTGAAGTGCAACACTATCAGGAAGCGCTGTTGCGAAGCACCGAGAGATTGCAAAACGAGCGAAAGATATTTACCATTGCCGCCATGTTTGCCATCGCAATGATAACAGCCATTTTGTTATTGTTGCGCTTCAATACAATAAAATACCGTCAGCGTAAAAAGATTGCCGAACTTGAACTCGAAAAAGAGCGGAACGAAAAACTGATACTCGAAAAACAGTGGACAGAAAATGAAACACTCTCGCTCCTCGAAAAAGAGAAACTGCGTAACGAAATAGAGGCTAAAAACCGTAAGCTGGCAGCCAAAGCCCTGCAAACGGCAAGCAAAAACGAACTGACAGAGCAGGTACTTCAGTCGCTGTTGTCAATTCCCGAAATTTCACGAAACAGCGGCATTATGCGGCAAATCAATCAGCTGAAAAACAGTCTGAAGGAAAATATCAGCGAATCGCAGAATTTCCTCACTCACTTTGAAGAAGTCAATTCGGGCTTCATTGCCGCCCTCAACGCCAGCCATCCCGACCTTACGTCCAACGACCTGCGTGTGCTGTCGTATATTTACATGAACCTTAACAGCAAGGAAATATCATCTCTGCTCAACATCACCTACGATGCCTACCGCAAACGCAAAGAACGCATCTGTCATAAAATGAACATTGCCGATGACGTGGATCTGTACCGCTATTTGGTAACGCTTTCCTGAATACACGGTGTTTTACACATCAACATTCTACACATTGAACTGAAATGGTCTGTATTTATTTGTTTTTAATTAGTGCATTTATACGCCTCGTTTATTGAAAATAGCCTATATTTGTCGCATTGTATTAACTGATTTTTTTTGAAATGAAATCAATAAAACTTATCAGTATTTTGTGTGTGTTTGTAATGTTTTCCTGTAATAAGGAAAGCGATGTTGTTTCACCTGTAACCGAGAATGAAGAATCAGCGACAGTAAATTCTTCCAAAGGCACTGAAGTTACTGTTGGAATCTATTTTACTTGGACAGAATGGGGCAGAAAAAGTCGCGGCGGTAAGGGAGCATTACCGATAGAAGTTGCATATTCTTCAAATTTGTAATTATTCGGGAAGTCTTTATGTGAAATTTTTACAGAACCCTCGAATTATTCTGCAGGCTCAGAACAGTTCGAGAATTGTGTGTTGAACGGTACAATACCCAAATTATGACCCAAATGAAAAAACGAACCTTCCTGACGGCATTCATCGTACCGGTAATCCTGCTGCAAGGCTGTATTGCTGTTTCAGTATCAACGCATCCTGTCAACAGCGGATATTTGCGCCTGTCGGAAGAGGACAGGGAATGGATTGTGTTTTCGGATACGGCTGCCAGCGTATGCAGCATCGAAAAGGAGGGTAAAAAAATACACGCCATCACAGGCGCTCAGCTTCGGCAGTGCGTTGAAGCGGAAGAAAAGGCGATGGTTCTTCTGTGGCGCCCTTCCGGTTCAGGATATTATTCGCTCGCTTACGCACAGTCGTACTGCGATTCGCTGAAGATGACACTGTATGTGGTTGCAAGAGAGTATGACAGTGTAACAAGAATGTATTACGAACAGGCTGCCATTTCGAAGCCGATGTTCAGTATCAACGAAAAAGCCTGCGGCACGCCCGGACGCGGCAGCAGCTACAACCGTTCATTCGTCGACGAACTGATAAAAGAGCAAGAGGTTACAGACAAACAGCGACAGGAACTCCATTATAACAACCGTTTTCTGTTTTTTGAAAACGGAAAACTGACATCCTTTTCAGACACACTGACGCCCCAATGAAAAAGCGAATATCCCTGACGGCATTCATTGTACCGGCAATTCTGCTGCAAAGCTGCATCATTACACAGACACCCGGCTTTTACAGCGGCTATTCGCGGCTGCCCGAAGATGAAAAGGAAAAAATAGTGTTTCTGAACACAAATGATACCGTACGCAGTCTGAAAAAAGAAAACAGACTGTATGCCGTAACAGGCGAACTGCTCCGCAAGTGCATTGAAACGGAAGAGAAAGCAATGGTTTACATCTGGTCGCCCTTCTGCAGCAGCGACCGGTGCTACCCCCTGTTTTACGTTCAGTCGTACTGCAACTCAAGAGGCATTACACTGTATGTGGTTGCCGAATATTATGACAGCAACCGGATGCAGACGGAACAGAAAAACATTTCGGCGCCCGTTGTAAGCGTAAACGAAAAACATTACGGCACCGGATACTGCCGCAGGTACATGAAACTGTTCATCGGTGATTTGCTTGGCAAAGACACACACTCTCTCTCCGAAGAAGAACGGTACAGCAGCATCTATCTTTTTAACAGCGGAAAACCGGTACCCTGTTCCAGCATACTGGAAGGGGACGAAGCTGTAAAATAATTGAAAAATGAACATATACAAAATATTTTTGTAAACCAAACACAACCGTGTGATGACATTTCCATACCGCCGGCAGCACAAAATTCAGTTTTTGCTGTGCTGTCGGCGTTTTTTTTAATACTGCCAAAACAGAACTGTTTAAATACAGTGCTTCATGCCGCTCCGCCATTTACTCATCCGCCCCTCCCCCCAATAACAGTTCTGTTCATCAGTTATTTATAAAAGATGTCCCAATTTTTCCGTGTAGCATCCTGTTATTTCCGTACCTGAAAAGTATCGGACGCAAATTTCGTTAGTAATTTCGTCGCAATTTTTAAAAACTTATTTGAGATGAAGAAAGCTACATTTACTTTGATGATTGCCATATTGTGTGCAGCACAGTTGCTGGCAGATGTGCAGGTACTGACCGGAACAAATCGGGAAGAACGGATTTACGACCTTCTGTACGACCCGACGCACGAAAACCGTGTTTACGCACTGAGCGCCGAAAACCATATTCTGGTATCGAACAACAATGGTACAGTATGGGAAATATTCTATACGTTTCCCTTTGAATGTAAACTGAATGGAACCGGACAGCCCCTGCGACTGACCGCTGACGGCGCTGCGCTGAGTGTTGTAACTTATACATACAATGCGCCGGATGCAATGAACCGCCTGTTTGTAATCGACATCGAAACGCGGCAAATTCTGCGCGAAATAGTTCCGCCCAATCTGTCGAGCTGTGCACGGATATATGGATACAGCATCTGTGAGGCAAACAACGATGTAATAATTATGAATACAACATGCCAGCCCGACTTCGTTACGTTTTACTGCGAAACATTTTACACAGCCAACGGCGGCGAAACATGGAACATGATATACACTACACGCAACGATGGCGGCGAAAATGTGCATCCGTTTGCCAGCAGCGTGGCAGTAAGCCCCAATAATCCAAACAAACTCTTTATAACAAGAGCCGAAGGTTTTACGGATGAAACCGGCGGCATCCTTATTTCGGACAACAGAGGCGAAACGTGGACCGAAAAACTGCCCGGTATTATTTTAGACCCCATAGCGTTTAAGCCATCCAACCCCGATGATATTTTTGTTGCAACAGGTGTTGTATGGTCAAATCAAGCCGAAGGTCTTTACCGCTCTACCAACGGCGGCGAAACATGGACGGCGCAGGAGGTAGTGTGGGAAAGCGGACTTATGAACAACACAAAAGCCATCGAAATCAATCCTGCCGACCCCAATCATATTGTGGCGCTGGCCGAGTCGGAAGTAATAATTTCGCGCGACAACGGCTTTACGTGGGATACGTATCATACTGGCAATTTCTACAATTCCGACCCCAACCTGTATTTCTACGGAATGTCGGCATCGTTTAATCCGTTTAATGCCAACGAACTGTTAATCGGATGCGACCTCAATCCATTCCGCTCGCTCAACGGCGGTCAAACCCTCACATTGATTGAATATACCATCGACCTCACGGCTGTTCCCGTTTCTATTAGCCTTTCGGCGAATCCGGCAGCAGGAGGCAGCGTAACCGGCGCCGGCACGTACACAACGGGCAGCAGCGCCACCGTTATTGCTGTTGCCAGCGAAGGCTACGAGTTTGTAAACTGGACAGAAGACAACGAAGAAGTAAGCGCCGACGCCGAATATACATTCCCAGTAACCGATGCCCGAATATTGGTTGCTAATTTTAAAGATAAATCGGGCATTGCCAAAAACGCTTTGGAAAACATTGCCCTTTATCCCAATCCTACAAGTGGAGAGTTGAGAATTGAGAGTGGAGAGTTAAACAAGGAGATTAATACCATTGTCGTGGTCGAAATATATGATGTAGCAGGTCGCGTTGTAGAGGCATCAATACAGGAGAACAACGGCGCTGTAACCATCAATATTTCACATTTACCGGCAGGCGCATATTTTGTGAAGATTGGAAATGTTTCGGCAAAAGTTATAAAGAAATAATGGTTAATGCATAAAGGCAAAAAAAAATTGCCATTGCATAACCACAAATCAACAAACCCTGTTAGGGTTAATAACCTTACCGGACATTTATAAAAACATTCTTTGAAATATTGGTTTATACCGGAAATAAAAACTGTTTCCCAGAAATGAGAAATTAGTTTCCCGATATGAGAAATTAGTTTCCCGATATGGAAAAATAGTTTCCCGATACCGTAAATCGTCGTCCCGATACCGGAAATAGTCGTCCCGATACCGGAAATCGTCGTCCCGATACCGGAAATTTTCGTCCCGATACCGGAAATCTTCGTCCCGATACCGGAAAT
>JAITVO010000054.1 GCA_031285765.1 Cytophagaceae bacterium
GCTTCACGCCTGATGATGTTGATTTGCAGGCGTACAGCGTGGATATTGTTTCGTATCACCAAATCATAGAACTGGGGCAGGATACCGTTGTTTTAGTTAATTCGGAGTTGGACATTCCCTATACTGCGCAGGTTATTCTCGACGCGGGCAATAACAAGTTAGAAACATCGAAATCGGACTATGAGAAACTCTCATACGCGCAGTATCAGTTTTTTCAAGACCAAATCAGCGTAACCACAAGCAATTACGGAATTGACTTTACGCCGTATCGTTTGGAATTTATCAGAATAGCACCGAATAAAACCGGATAACCATGAAAGCTGACGACCAAAAGAAACTGAATAATCTGTATCATAGATACCAAAACTATGATAACGACGGCACAAAATACGTGTACGACATCTTTTTTGATACGCTTTCGGGCGAGCGGCAACTGAAAGCCAAACGGCACACGGGCGTTGAAAAATTCCGCGAACACATCGAGGAGTTGATGGAAAATTTCAAAGACGTTTGCAGTATTACCGTTACAGATTTTGCAGGGAAAAGCCCGCGAGCATCGCAACTCAACCCACCGATGACGATTTACCTGTTAGACGTAAAAAGCATGGATACCACGCCGAAAGTGATTGTTCACGGAGCAGTACAATCCGAAGTACAGGCAAAACAACAGGTAGCAACGGATATTTTTCAGGGATTAAGCGGACTGTTTGCAGGAACGGAATACGAAGGATTGGGCAGCATTGCACCAATGGCGAAACTCATAGATGACCGACACGTTATTAACCGTTTACAGGAAAAGAACGAGGAGCAGTTACGCGAAATTAGCGAACTGAAACGGCAAAACAACGAGTGGCAACAGAAGTACGAAACGCTGAACGGTAATTTTGAGCGTTTGCAGGATGACAGCGCAGACATGGAGGACGAGTTGAGCCTTTACCGCGAGCAGGACAGGAAACAAGACAGGTGGGTAACGATGCTTGGTGCGGCGGGTGCAAGCATGGCAAAGACGTTCCTGCGGCAAAACCCGAAGATTTTATCGGGTATTATCCCCGCCGAACAGTTGGCGGGCATTTTAAGCGATGATGAGCCACAACCTGCCGAAGCAAACAATCAACTTACGGATGAGGAACAAAACCGTTTGGACGATGCTACCACCGTATTTGAGTGGCTGCAAACATTGGATGCAGCGACATTTGCGAAAATCATCACCGTCATTGCGGCGATGCGGCAAAGTGCAGAATGTACGGATAGAATAATAGCATTTTTAAAAGGACGATAGGGACGAATGGAACATTGGGGACAAATCATCAATCAAAAATCAAAAATAGAAAAAATGGTAACAGCAAAAATAATCAAGGTAAACGGCGGCAACGCAGCCGAAATAGATGAAACAACAACTTTGTTGCAGGACTTTTTAGATAAAGTCAGCCCCGCCGACGTACGCAAGCTCCTGTTGGCGGTGAAGCAGAAACCGACCATAGTAAAAACAGCCTTAAAATTTCTGTAAAATGTTAGGAACTAATTATCCGTATGAGGCCGACAGCAGTATTGACGGTAAGAGAATACTTACCAAAGGCGCGAATGTGCGCATTCGCAGTGATTGCAGCGCCTCTTCATCCATATTGCAAACCGTCCCCGTATCCGGCACGGCTGTTGGTATGAGTAACGGTCGGGTGTGGTATGATGTTGTAAACGGGAAAAGCACCGGCTACAAATGGTACGAAATAGACGGCAAAACAAAAGGGTTTATCCGCACCGACCTTGCTACGCTCACCGGAAAGAGCGTAGCAGAGCAAAGACCGGTAATCAAAGATGCAGATGCGGAAGCGCAGAAAGAATTAGACGCTATCGTGGCGCAGGACAAAGAAACAATGAACAATCTGAACACTGCTGCTGCCATGATAGAAAAGTTAAAAGTCAAAGGGCAGAATACGGCAAAGAGTGCAGGAATACTCACTGCCATTATGATGCGGCTTCAAGAACGGCAGGAAGCCATGAAGAAAAACTCATCCGTCAAAGTAAAAGAAACAAATTCGGATACAGGCGCGTGGGCTTCGGTTAAAAAATTCTTCGGGTTTAGTGGGCTGGGCGTTATTCCTATTGTTGTCATTATTGTTGTGGCTGTTGTTGCCGGTGCGGGAACTACGGCATTGGTATTAACCAAACCGTGGAAAAATCAATCAAACATCGACCTTAAAGAGAGCCGTGAATTAAAAACCTTACTCGAAAATGCCGACCCCGTTGTCGCGCAGAAGATACGCGAGGACATCAAAACGCAACTTGTGGATGCCTACACCACAGGCAACCGACAAGGTAGCGTGTCAGGGTTTTTGAGTGTCGGCAAATACGTGTTGATAGCGGGTGCGGCACTTTGGATTGCACCAAAAGTAATGGATTATTTTGATAAAGCGGGTAGGAAAACGAATAAACGTTAATAAAATGTTATACGAAGACAAAGTAAAAACAAACAGAGAAGCCTTTATAGCGAAGGTTATCACCATATCGCAGCGTTTGAGCATTGAACCCGAATGGTTGATGCAGGTGATGATGAACGAATCGGGTCTGAATCATCAAATTGTCAATCCCACAGGCGGGGCAACGGGGTTAATCCAATTCATGCCCGACACGGCAGCGCATCTCGGCACGTCGTGCGTCGCGCTCAAAGCCATGACCAACGTGCAGCAATTAGATTATGTGTATAAATACCTTGCGCCGTTTGCAGGCAAAATAACATCGTACATCGACCTCTACTTTACGGTATTCTTTCCGATAGCGGTCGGCAAACCCGATGATTGGACGTTTCAAACCTCCAAACTGTCAGCAAGCAAAATAGCCATACAAAACCCTGTTTTCGACATCAATAAAGATGGAAAATTGACAGTTGCAGAGGTGCGCGAAGCGATGCTTAAAAAAGTACCGACTGCGTGGCTGACATTTTTCGATAAAAAAAAACAGTCATCGCCATCGGCGCAGGGACGGTGTTTTGCATCGCGGCAGCAGTCGGCGTGTGGCAGTGGTGGAAAAGAAAAAAGGGACGGTAAAAACGATAAGGACATTAGGGATTTGGGGGACATTTATAAAAATCAACAAAAATGAACATTAAGGTAAACATTTGGACAATCATTGTTGTAGCGTTGGCGGTTACACTTGAAATTCTTGTTATTGCAAAGGTTTTCAACGATAACAGGCGGTTATCGGACAATTTTACCGCGCTTGCCAAAGGTACGGAATATTATCGCATTGGTGATTCTATCAGTGCTTCGCGTACAGAACGCATACTTTTAGACAATGCCGAAATGAAGTCGTATTTCCCTGAAATAACAGCCGCTATCGGGCAAATGAACGTCAAACTGCGGCAGTTGGAACGGTACAGCGCAGTAAACAGCACTGCAAAATATGAAATAGCAAGCCGTCTGCACGATACAATAAAAATTGTCAGGGACAGGATAGTACTTGATACCGTCAAATTGCAATATACCCGCTACAAAGACCGTTGGATAGACTTCCAGCAGGCTGTTATCGCCGATTCAGCCTACACATCCATTCAGACGCGGGACAGTATCGCCATTGTGCAGAGGTGGGAACGACCGCACAAATTCTGGTTTCTGCGTTGGGGACGTAAACGGCACATACAGACCGTTACAAACGCCAACCCAAACGCGAAAATCACTTATTCAATCTTTGTTGAACGTCAATAATTCAATTTTTGTAGAAAAGCCATGATTAGAATGTACGAATACGAGCCGCGCACAGATGCCGAAGGCAACGCCACCGAAGCCTATCGCGATTTTCAGAATTATCTGTTTTCGCATCCTTACGGTTTTGTGTGGGACTTTCCCGCCGATAAAGTGGTGATTTACGGTGTAGCCTACCGTATATCATCGTTGCAGCACATCGGGAACGCAGCAGGGCAGGCGACGTGCGTATGCCTGTGCGGTGGCAGGAACAACAGCAACGGCGGTAGTATCGGCATCACCAAAATCACCACTGACGAGAGTTTGCAGGGCGAAGGCAGCGAAGCCGTGCCGCTTGGCGTGAGGTTAAGCCAAAAGGCAGGAAACAGATTACAGGTTCTTGATGACGGCTGTTTTGTCGGCTCGGAGCCGCTGCCGTACAGCCCACCAATCATTGAACTCACATCATCCATTCCGCAAGGCGAATACCTGACGGGCGAAACGCTGGATAACATGACGCTGACTGTTACCGTAACGGCAGGCTCGGAAACGATTAGGGATGTGCGCATTTTCGACGGCACAAAGACGCTGCATGTGTT
>JAITVO010000364.1 GCA_031285765.1 Cytophagaceae bacterium
CATTTTCTCTCCCGTTTGTTTTTTCCTCGCATATAAACTATTTTTGTCGGCTGTTTTATTAAGAAACTGTTTGAATTAAAAAAATGATTGTAAAATGTATTTGAAAGTCGCACGGGGACGACTCATTATTAGTGAAGAGTGAAAAGTTGAGAGTTGTGGAGAATGTATGAAAATCACTCCCAACTCCCCGTTCTCAATTGACTGATGCCGAACTTCGTTTCCCGTCGTAATATTGTGCCGCCCCTGCGGGGCTTGTACTTTATTGTAACAATGTCCGCAGGTTACGCTTCACTTCATATTCGGTTAATAAAATATTGTTCCTGCGGAACACTTAAGATAGCATCTTATTATTATCTGAATATAATAAGTAAGTGCTCATAATTAATTCACATTATCCTGCATCGGCAATGGGGCATGCCCCATTGTTGCTTCTGTTCGCAAATCAATTTTGTTTGAACTTATATATGTGAAATAATTATGAACATCTACTTAATTCAAACAGTTTATTATTTTCTAAAGTTTAAAGTTGAACATAATATCGAAATACATAATTCAACCGCCAACAGTGCTGCGTATGTTTTTTTGCGGCGCTGCGTGGCGGATAAAAACAAAAGAAAAAAAAGTTTTTCTGACTTTTGATGACGGTCCTGTTCCCGAAGTTACACCTTGTGTTATCAACTTGTTGAAACAATACAATGCCGTTGCTACTTTCTTTTGCGTTGGCGATAATGTGCGGAAGTACCCCGTCGTTTTTCGCCTTATCCGCGAAAGCGGGATGAAGGTGGGTAATCATACCTTTTCGCATTGCAAGGCGTGGAGTAAAACGAAAGCGGAATATCTTAACGATGTGAAAAAGTGCAGCAATTATGCAGAGAGTAATTGTTTTCGTCCACCTCACGGACAAATGTATCCGTGGTGGATACGCAGTTTGAAAAAAAGTTTTGGACGGATTGTGATGTGGGACATTTTGTCGCTCGATTACGACCCCATGCTTACGCCCGACGAAGTGGTAGAAAACGTAACGGCAAACCTGCGAAAGGGCTCAATCATTGTATTTCACGATTCGCTAAAAGCATGGGACAGACTGAAAGTGGCGCTTCCGCGAGTTTTGGAACATCTGAAAAACGAAGGTTACACAACAGAAATAATTGAATAAAAAGATATGAATATTCTAATCACAGGTTCAGGTGGCAGGGAACATGCCCTTGGATGGAAAATTAAACAAAGTGCATTGACCGACCGGCTGTTTTTTGCGCCCGGAAATGCTGGCACGGCTGCAATCGGCGTCAATATAAAGATTAATCCTGTCGATTTTGAAGCGGTAAAACAAGCCGTGCTTGCAAACAAAATCGACATGGTAGTGGTTGGACCCGAAGAGCCGCTGGTAATGGGCATTGTCGATTTTTTTGAAAACGACGCCCAGTTGCAAAACGTCCGCATCGTTGGCTGCACAAAAGCCGGCGCAAGGCTCGAAGGAAGCAAGGAGTTTGCCAAGCAGTTTATGCTTCGGCACAACATTCCTACCGCGCGTTACCTTGCCGTATCAGCCCAAAACAGCAGCGAAGGCAAGCAGTTTATGAAAACCCTTGAGTCGCCCTACGTGCTCAAAGCCGACGGACTTGCTGCCGGAAAGGGCGTTTTGATACCCGCCGATTACAACGAGGCTTGCGCCGAACTGGACAGTATGCTTGGCGGAAAGTTTGGCAAGGCGGGGAACACGGTTGTTATCGAAGAGTTTTTAAGCGGTATTGAGCTCTCGGTTTTTGTGCTTACCGATGGCAAAAATTATCTGATATTACCCGAAGCAAAGGATTACAAGCGCATCGGCGTCAACGATACGGGTTTAAACACCGGAGGTATGGGTGCAGTGTCGCCGGTTCCTTTTGCCGACGCCATTTTTATGAAAAAAATTGAAGAGCGCATCGTAAAACCAACCATCGAAGGTCTAAAAAAGGAGAACATTGCCTACAAAGGCTTTCTGTTTTTGGGATTAATCAAAGTGGCAGGCGAGCCGTTTGTGATTGAATACAATGTTCGTATGGGCGACCCCGAAACCGAAGTGGTGATGCCGCGCCTCAAAAACGACCTTGTTGAACTGCTCGCAGCCGTTTGCGACGGCAACCTTTCGGCGCATACAACCGCAACCGATAGCCGTACAGCGGTAACAGTTATGCTGGTATCGGGTGGCTATCCGGGCAGTTATGCAAAAGGCGTCGCCATAACAGGGCTCGACAACATGGAAAACAGCATGCTTTTCCATGCCGGCACTGACGTGAGCGACAACAAAACCGTAACTGCCGGTGGAAGGGTGCTTGCCATAACATCTTACGGCGACACGATTGAAACTGCCCGCCGCCAGTCGCTAAGCAATGCCGAGAAGATTATTTTCGACGGGAGGTATTTTAGGGGGGATATTGGGTTTGATTTATTAGGATGAGGCTATGCACTTGTCTTGAGAAAACTTCTAAAAACTACTTTTTCTTCGTTACACTACTTCGACAAAATGCACATTTACTTTAGTAAACTCCGCTTTTGTCTCAGTCGCAAGTTTATCGGCGTTACACAAAGTCCACAAAATCCATTGTGATATTTGTGGACTTTTTTTTGTGAACTTTGTGGTAAAAGAAATTGTAAGTAACTGTTCATAATTATTTCACATATAACTTATGTTACGCAAAACATGCGCACAATAGCCTTGAAGAGGCTTAATTTTAATAACCGCATGCGAGCGAAGCGTTGCCTGCGGTTGTACAAAGTTCGGAACAGCTTCCCGACAGGGGTAGAACAGTTTGCTATTATTATGTTCTGCCTTCTCAGGCAGAAGTTCTGTATGTAGCACAGCCGCAGGCAACGCGCCGCTCGCATGCGGTTACGAAAGTTAAGTACTTCGGACTTGTGTGAAGCAGAACAACAGCCTTACCCTCGAAATGATGAACAGGATAATGTGAATTAATGATGAACAGTTACTTATTCTATTTTCTACCAACATAATTATCCTTAGCGGGATAACATACAGGAAAAAGATTTTGTGATTAATCAGTTCAGTCCCCAATGCCTGTATCTGTGCAATATGATGCGAATGATTTTACACCTCCCAATCCTGCTGTTTACAATTCATCGAAACCCTATTCGGGAAAACAGGCAGAAATTATCTCAGACGTACTTTATTTGGGTTATCGCATCGTTACCGTTCAGTTGTATTACCTCAGCACAATTATATAATATACTGTTTTTTTAACTGCTAATACTCTTTGTTTTTAATATTATTAACACTGAAAATTTGGAAACATAGAAAAACACGGTCTAACTTTACGCCGTTTTTTTTAATGTTTAATACCTAATTTTTTACAGAGATGAAAAGGACAATTTCTATTTTACTGCTTGGAACATTAGCATTGTTCCTTACCGGGTGTTATCATATACCTGATGGTGAATTTGAACCTCAGGCAATTACCCCTGTTTTAATAGCACAGGGCGAAAATTGTTACGCAGAAAACCTTGCCGCCCAAAACAGGGTAATTAAAACCTCGGAGGATTGGCATGAATTGCTCAACACTTTGAGCGAAGTAAGCAACAGTTTTACCGAAACCGAGATTGATTTTTCGCGCTACATGGTACTTGCCGTTTTTGATGAAGTAAAAGGCAACGGCGGCTGGAGTATTGATATTACAGGCGTAACTGAGTTTGCAACCAAAATTGTTGTGAATTACACCAACTTGAAAACAGGAAATGTTACACATGTTATAACACAGCCCTATCACATTGTAAAAATTCCGAAATCGGATAAGGAAGTGATGTTTGTAAAAACGGGAAACGGCGAGGAACTGGGTTACCCGATAGAAATTCCATTTGAGGAATACTCGCTGGAAGGGACATCGTGTCAGTGGAAAGAGTTGAGTAAAGACAGTTGCAATTACAGTCGACTTGAGATTATTGACAACAACGAAGAATTGGAAAAATATATTGACTGCACAAATGGCATTTATCCAGAAATTGATTTTTCCAAACACACCCTATTATTGGCTAATGGTGTGAGATGTTATCAAGATTGTCATATTTATATTGGTTTTCAACGCATTTCAAAATATGATTATGTGATGAAAATTGATTTCCAAAGTTCTGCCGCAGCCGCACTTAAAGAATGGCAAGTTGCAATTGTTGTCGATAAATTAGATGTTGAAAGAGTGGTTACATTGAAGGGAGGAAATGTGGAATTAAAAAAATAACAGTTATGAAAAAGAAATGTTACATTTTTACAGTATTAGTATTCTCCGGTTTATTCCTCAATGCACAGGAAAAAATATGGGACTATCCTTTAAAGCCCGGAATGGAAGAATGGGCTACTCTCAAAACATATAAACAGAAAATTGACACGTGTCAAATTCCTTTGAATGTTTTAAATACTTCAGACACAAAAGATTTGGTAACAATATGCTTGAATTATCCGATGTTCAATGATTATATCGTATATACCAATGAGCGAAGAGGAATACTCGTTATGATTAACAGATTCAATGGATTAAAGGAATTAACCCAAAGAGAAGACAAAATCGCAGAACTTGTACATGCATATTCTGATTTCCCAATTCTTACTCAACTCTCAAAAGATCCTGCGTCAAAAGAATATCATCTCCCTTACAAATTGCCGTTTTTGGAACTGATTCTGTGTGATACACAGTTTTTGAACAGCATGAACAGTAACGAATTGGAAACGCTCCGAACAGTTGCCCTAAACAAGTATAAAAGTAAGTTGCAGAATCAGAGCGTTTACAGTTTATCCAACATAAAAAAGACCATGTTTTTAATAGCATCTGTTATGAACAGGCAAAACAGTTCAGTGCTGTCATCCGAACAGCAGGAGATGTTAAAAATATTCATTAAGAATTATGACCATTGTTCCAACAGTTTACTCACCGAAATCTCAAAAATCATATCATTATGAAAAAGTTATTCATACTCACATTGTGCTTTTTATCTTTTTTAAGCATTTCTGCAAAGTCGTCCGGCTTTGATAAGACAATAAAAAATGAGAACAATTCCTACACCGCTGTTTCTGTAGAAATCGAATCAATTGAACAGTTACAGGAGTTGTTGCCCCAGATTGAACAGGAGCTGTTTAGCTGCAATGCCATTGAAATAAGAATAGTTAATCCGCTTGAAGCAGCAGAGGAACACTTCGTGATACTGCGCAGTTTCGGTGAAATTCTCATGACACATGAAGAGAATATCATCTTTATCTGGCAGGGCAATTTTGTATATCCGGCACAAAGTGGTATAGCGCTGAGCCATTATGAATGGTGGCGATGGAACAGGTTAAAGCTGGGCGTTAACCCTGTAAACGGCGCAAAATGGCAGATTGAATCGGTTGAATTATATCTGTTTGCCAGCGACACTCAGCCCGAAACACTGTTTGATGTGGTTGAAACACCATACGAAGCCCCGTTTTATATAACGGAAATTGAAGACAAACTGGAGTTTCAGACATTTCCCCGTCCCAGAGATTCATACAATTACCATATCTACCCCGGATTTCCGGGCTGGGACCCTCAAGCCTCCATACAGATACCGCCCGATACTGCAGAAGCCATGTCCACACAGGCACTGCTTCAGGCATTGTGGGAATTGCCGGGTTTATTGTTCATTATTGATACTCGGTATCACATGCGTTTTGGATCTGTCAGCAATACTAATACCTATAATGAATTAAAGCAAAGGCCAGATTTCGGCACAGCGCTTATTTACCGTCTGTCGATGCTGAACACGTCAATGCTGACCTCATTAACATTCATACCGACATTGGAATTGCAGGCATTCCAGATAATCATGTCTCAACCAGAGATTTTACCGAATACGTCTCAGCCTAAAATTCTATCGCAGTTAAGCGACAACGCCAGAAAACAACTTCTAAGAGCTATATTTCAATATGACGCCCTGCTTGCAGAAAAAAATCCCCTTTATTATGGAAGACAGACGGTATGGTTTTTAACAGCCGAAACACTGAGAAATGCCGATTATGCTCCATTTTTGGAATGTATAAACGAAAATGAAGCATTAAAACAGTTTTTAGAATTAATAAACTATGACTGTAATGGGCTGAGCATTAACAGTACTGTTGTTCAGCTTATACTTGAACATGCCGAAGAATATTTAAAAGAGGGACACTGCTGCGAAAACATAAACAATCTTGCGCTGGAACAGTGCAGCGACAACTCTATAATCCTCTCGTGGAGCAAACCCGAAAGCGAATTGACAGCAGAAGGCTACAGCGTGTACAGGAATGACGTCTTATTGAACGGACAACCGATTGCTGAAACTTCATATACGGACGACAATTTGCCCGCTGGTATTTATTGTTATTATGCCGTTGCACATTATACAAACGGATACGTGTCAGAACGGTCAAATTATGTAACCGCAACAGTAAACTCTGTGGGTATAACGGAAATAACAGATACTGAAAAAACCACTGTGTTTCCAAACCCTGTAAAAAATATGCTCATGTTTAGCACTCCTAAACGGTTTGAAATTATAGATGCTTGGGGAAGAACGGTATTGAAAAGCGAAACGACAGCGCTCCAGTCAGTCAATGTCGGTCATTTGCCGACAGGTATCTATTTTATCAGGTTTGCCGATAACCACACAGCAAAATTTGTGAAAGAATAAAAACAGTTTCATAAACATTAAAACATAAACGTATGAAGAATATATTTTTCACTGTTATATTTTTGATTTTTGCAAACTTATGCAATTCACAAAGTGATACCATCTATTTATATACGCCCAACGGAACCCCTGTAAAAGCGGATTTGACTACTGAAGCATCTCAAAGCATGATTGACTATTGGACAAATTATGCTGTAAACGAATTTCCAAATGCCGAAATGCTGGCTCCGGCATCCGCTCTTTATAATTGCCACAGCTATGCGTGGAATATGGTAGAAGGCGGACCTGAATGCTGGCTTGGACACCCTTATGAAGTATGGAAATATTGGGAAGATGGAAGTTATGTAGAAACCACAGAAGAATATGCGAAAAAGATTGTATGGTTTCAAGATTATGGAGATGATTTTTTACCCCCTGATTTATATGAGCCTGATTTGTATGAAGACCATTCCTGTGTTAAATCCGCTACTCATCCCGGCATGTATGAATCAAAATGGGGTCCATACCCATTATTCAGGCATTTACCCAATGACCACATGTTTGCTGCACCTGACACATCATACGTTACAGTTATAAAATATTACCGTAAAGCGTGCAATACAAATGCCCCTGATACTGTTATAACAACCCATGCTGTTTTTGGAGACAGCATAATGTATTCAGGGAATGTGACAATATCATCCGGTGCTACACTAACCGTATATAATACAATAAAATTTGAAGAGAATGCCGGAATCGTCATTCAGCCCGGCGGCAAGCTGGTGGTTAACGGCGGCACACTGACCAACGCCTGCTCCGATAAACTTTGGAAAGGCATTACAGTTGCAGGCTCCACAACCACTCCCCAAAACGAACAGACACAGGGCAGCGTGATACTCACAAATGCCACCATCGAAAACGCACTTGTGGCAGTAAATGCCGCTTTGTTAAAAGGTGGCAGCAACGGCGGTATTATCAGGGCAACAAATACAAACTTTGTCAACAACGTGCAGGCAATTGATTACGGTTCGTACGAAAACAAAGACGCCAGCGGTGCAATTATTGACAATGTCGGCACATTTACCCGCTGCACCTTTACCGTAAACAGCAGCAATCTGTTTGCCGCCAATGGAAGAAGTTTTATTCAACATGTTAAGCTGAACAAAGTGCGCGGCATCAAATTTTACGGATGTGCCTTCAGCAACGAAACCGGCATCGGCGGCACCGGAATTGATGCCATGAACGCCGGCTTCACCGTGCGCGAATACTGTGCCATAAATATGGCAAACAAGTGCGCCTGCCCTGAAAATTTCAACTCTCCTTCTGTTTTTGAGAACCTCACCTGCGGCATTCGTGTCGAAAATATCGAAAATCCCTGTTACATAAACATTGACCAGTCTGAATTTGAAAATAATACCAGTTCCGTATCCATTCATGCTTCGTGCAATTACAGCATTACGCGCAACCTGTTTTCCAATATTCAACTGTACGGAGTGTCAAGTACGGCATCAAGCGGCTACCGCATTGAGGAAAATACGTTTACAGGCGCATCGAGTACAGCAGCGGCAGGCATACGGATGAACCATTCCGGCACAGCCGAAAACATCATTTATCGAAACAGTTTTAAAAACCTCGACAAAGGAATCGCCGTTACCCGCCTCAACGGTTCCATACTGAGTTCGGCACAGGGAATCAACACCGGCTTGCAGTTTTTATGCAATGTGTTTTCAAATAATAACAAAGACATTGATGCCGACGCTTCCGTTATTATCCGTATTCATCAGGGACGCCTCAGCGCCGGAGCCGACAATCAGTTTAACAGCACTTTGACGAGCAGTCTTTTTATAGACAGCACCCAGCCGGTGTTCTATTTTCACAGTTTGGGAAACAATAATTTGAAACCGCATTATCCAACCCCCAATGTTATTACAAACCATACTGCCACTCCGGGCAGATGTGAATCCACATTATGCACACCGGAAGCCGTTGCCGGTACCGAAACATATCTATTGATGCAGTACGAATACGATGCACTTTTGGCAGAATACGAAGCCAGCGGCTACGGCGTCCGTCTTCAAAACATGAACACCGCCGGCGAGCTGTCGGAACAGGAAATGGCAGTCTTGCATTTTGCCAGCAAAATGAGTGAAGTAAGCGACCAAATGCGCGAATTGAGCGATAACGCTATTTCATTTCTTTTGCAGGACAGTGTTTTAAATACCGATTTATTAAAACAGTGGTACAGCGTGGTACGCACCCCGTTTGCCAAATATGCTTTGGCAGAAACGCATCTGTTTACCGGCGATTACGGGCGAGCAGATGCCGTATTGCGCGAAATGCCAGCGCTGTTCGAGTTCAGCGATTTTGAAGCGATGGAATACGACACCTACATGCAGTTTCACAGTTTAAAAACAGCGTTGCAGCTGTCGGGCAGAGATTGGTCGGAGTTGGAAGACGGTGAAATATCCACACTTCAAGCCATTGCCGAAGCCAGTGCAGGCAGAGGCTCTGCGATGGCAAAAGGTGTACTGTGTTTCTTCTACAATATTTGCTATGACGACGAAATATCGGACGAAATGCCGGAATTAACTCCGCCCATGATAACCGGAACGGAACAGCCAAAAGAAGTTGAAAACAAAGCCTACAAACTGACAGTTCATCCGAATCCGGCGCAGTCGGAAGTAACCGTATCGGTTACCGGCGCTCCGGTTACAATCAATTCTGTTGAATTGTACGATGCTTTTGGAGTGCCTGTTTTGCAGCAAAGCGTTAATCAATCGCAAAAAACAATTTTTACAGGAAATATTCCCACAGGTATTTACGTTATCAAGGCACATTTGAGCAACGGAGAGGTGGTTGTTGAAAGGTTGTTGAAAAAGTAAGAGGGAGCGTTCAAAAAAATGTTTGTTTAAGAGTTTTCAAATAAACAATTTTAACGCCTCGCTTCTACACTTCGGCAAGTTCAAAACATCACTTTCAGCGCAGGCGTGCCTGCGGTTGTAAATTGAAAATCGGCATTAACTAAAAGCCACATTTTAGCTAATGCCGGTTTTTATACTCAAACAGA
>JAITVO010000021.1 GCA_031285765.1 Cytophagaceae bacterium
ATAAAGATGTGGCATCAGCAGCAATGGGGCATGCCCCATTGTCAAAAGGAACGGTAGAATATCCGCGAAAGCGATGAGATGGCGGGTGTAAATAAAACATCCTGTCGCTATTTTCCGAAGAAGTCCAATGACCCGCCGGCTGTCCATTTGTATGATCACATAGTCTTTCAGTTTTTCAATGAACAGGATGTCCTTAAAGTAAACTTTGTAATATTTACGTTCGGATTTGATAAAGATGAAATCCGGTCTTATCGGCTTCATGAGGTAGTCCGCGGCATCTACCTCGTAGCTGTCTGCCGCATACTGGGAAAAGGCGGTAGTGAATATAACCAGCGTTGTTTTGGGTATGCTTTTGGCAAATTCCAAGCCGTTGGTGCTGGACATTTGAATATCTAAAAACAGTAAATCAACAGCATTATCCGTCATGAACTTTGCGGCAGCATCTGCATTTTCAAAGCTGCCCAGCACTTCCAGCAAAGGCATTCCGGCGGCTAATTTTGCTATCTCGCGATAGGTTCGTCGTCTATAATAATGCATCTCATATTTTAATGTTCATTTTTACGGTATATACTTCTTTTACATCCTCGATGACAAGACGGTAATCAGCTGAGGCGCAAACTGCCCGGCGTACATGCGACTTTCGTCGTACTGCGTTTCCAAGTCGGGGTGAACGAGCGTGGAATCTTCGTCCACAGGCGTGTAGCGCTGCCCGCCCAGCAGGGTTACTTTG
This sequence comes from Cytophagaceae bacterium, assembly GCA_031285765.1. Lineage (GTDB taxonomy): Bacteria > Bacteroidota > Bacteroidia > Bacteroidales > Marinilabiliaceae > WRMI01. The sequence goes on from JAITVO010000021.1 coordinate 731, forward strand.
AGGTTTACGCCCAGCATATTGTTGCCCAGCATCCATTCCCTGCCAATCATGCCATTTGCCATAAAGCGACGGTTGTAGCGCGTGTTGTGCCACCCCCTGTTGCCGCCGCGATACTTCGAGTCGAACAGCGAGGCAGTAACCGTATAGTACAGTCCTTTGATAAAATACTTCTCAAAGGTAACATCCACGCCGTAGTTGCGTCCCAAGCCTTCACCCGCAAGAGTTTCGATGATGTAATAGTAGTTGCGGTTGAGCACCGAGTAGGCGCCGTTTTTGGTTACCGGAACATCGAACAGATACTGGAAGTGGGGTTCTATCTTCAAGTTCATATCTTCCGACAGGCGATAACTGTACGCAGCCATCAGGTGGTGGCTTTTGGTGAAACCAAGGTTGCGGTTGGGCTGGTTACCCTGTTCGTCATGCACGAAGTAAATGTCGGGCTTTCCCATGCGGCTGTGCAAGCCATAGGCAAGGGTGAGTGAACTTTTGGACGAAGGTAGCCATCGCACGCCTGCACGCGGCTCGACGGCTACCTTTTTGCTCAACGCAAGATACTGTACGTCAATGCCCGCCGTCAGCGTAAAGCGCTCTCCAAGGCTTATCTGCGAGTTGGAGTACACAGAAACGAGGTTTGTGTTTCCATTGGAATTGATGTAATTTTTAAGCGAAGCACCGAACAGCAGCGCATAGTCGAATTGCATGTCGTAAACAATGTGCATTAGCGTAACGCCGGTTTTGTTGGTGTGCCGTGCACTGAACTTGTGGTTGAGATGGGTGGTAAAAATAAGATTACGCGTATTGGCTGTCATGTTGGACAGCGAACTGCGGTGCGCATCGGTTTTGTGGTAAAACTCCTCGTCTAAATCGCTTTGCAGTGCAGTAGTAGCAAGCGTGGTGTACAGCGATGTTTTGTTGTTTGCAAACAAGTAGAGGTGCGACAAGCCCGCCGCAGCCGACGACTGTCGGGCGTAACTCAAAATGCCGTCGTCGGGATATTTCCACAGCAGTGTGTCGGTGGCGTCTGCTACAGGTTTCACCTTGTCTATCATGTCAATGCCTACAACGAAACTGTGCCCGTCTTTCGAGTGGGGAAATTCAGCTTCAGGTTTAAATCCTGAAAATATATCGGCTCCATGTCAATTATTTTTGATGCCAGCTCGGTGGTGGAGTAGCGGTAATTTATGATGTAGGATGAATTGTGTTTTTTTAAAATCGGTACTTCCGAAGCAAAGTCAATGCCCATTACACCCGGCTGAAAGGTGTGCTGGTACTTTTGCCTATGGGAACGTCGTTGATAGCAAATGTACCATCTTCGGCGGTGAAAGTACCTGTGGTTGTGTTTTGTAACGCTACTGAAACAAACGGCATGGAGTGTCCCGAAGCGGTATCGGCAGCAATGCCGCGAATGGTTTGGGCAGACTTTCCCTCCTGTGCATACATCTTTGCAAAAAAAAGATATACAGAAGATAATAACTATTAATGCAATAAGTCGTTTCATGAATACTTATGTTGAATAAATTTTGCTCTGTTGATTAGGCGGTAAAAGTACGGGATGCCCCCGCTCATAATTTGGATTATAGACGAGCAAGGCGATTTAATAGACAGAAGTTAAATCCCTCTGCTTTTCTTTAGAGGAAAGGCAATCTTTATTATAAACAAAAAGAGCATGATCTCTAATATAGAAAGGGCTGAGTAGTTACCCCAAATCTTACGATTGCAAGATTTGGGGGATGAATTTTTTTTTACAAAGAAGCGTTACCTTTGCATTGAGTTGTTTTAAATGGTGAATTTGAAGCAGAGCAAAGCAGTCCGCCCATTTCTATATCATTATCCATTCACAATTCTTCTTCGGGCAGAAACTTGTTTTTTAAAGAATGGAAAAGAATTTTACAGTAAATTTGTAATAAACTAAATGAGATTTCAAAATATGAAAACATCAGGATTAGATGTGCACAAAGATACGATATTTTGTGCAAGTTATGACGGGAAAAGTTATTTCTCAGTAAAAGAATTTTCGACCATGACCGTTTCGATACGTTTGTTATCTGAGTATTGGAAGTCGAAAAAGTTAGAAAAAGTAGCGATGGAAAGTACCGTAACCTGTTGGATTCCGATATGTAACATTTTGTGGATTGCCGGCAAAAACGGACATTATTTATTAGCACTCAAAAAAAATCAACAGGAGCTGTATGAGGACGGTCTGAGAATTTAAAGTCTGCCGTGCAGAGAGCGTTTCGGAAGACTGTAAATATGATCTTGGGTGTTATGAAGTTAGCAAATGCAGCATCATTCGTTGAACACAACTTGGAATGTTAAATGCATAATATGAGTTATTTGATTGCAAAAATATCATGAACTTTAATAAAGTACGTGGTTCAAGACAACAAAACATAAAAAATGCCACTCGCAATTATGAACAGCATTTTTTGCATGATGTTAATTTTTTTCATTCTTCACTTTCTGCTCTCAATTAAATATGTATATTTGCAATCGCAAACAATTAAGAAAAGCATGAAACAACCCGCATTTATCTTATTTCGTTAAAATACGATTGACATAAATAAAAAAAATAGCAAAATATATCACTTTCTATTCTGCAAAAAAAAGCAAAATGCAAAAAACGCAAATATCATTACGAAATGAAGTATCTTATCACAGGCTTGGGAAATATCGGGAGCGAATACGCCCACACACGACATAACGTTGGGTTCGATATTCTCGATGCTTTGGCTAACGACGAAGCGCTGAAGTTTGATGACGTACGCTACGGTGCTATTAGCGAATATAGATACAAGGGGCGAACCCTTGTTTTGTTGAAACCAAGCACCTACGTCAATCTTAGCGGAAAAGCAATAAATTACTGGATGCAAAAAGAAAAAATAGGTATAGAAAATGTACTAGTGGTTGTGGACGACCTTGCTCTGCCATTTGGAACGCTCCGCCTGAAAGCAAAAGGAAGCGACGCGGGGCACAACGGATTGAAAAGTATTCAGGAAACATTGGGACACAACCAGTATGCACGATTACGATTTGGCATTGGCGACAATTTTACGCAGGGGCATCAAATAAATTACGTGCTTGGACGCTGGCTGCCCGACGAAGAAGTCGCGCTCGCCGAGCGGTTCGCCAAAACCTCCGAAATCATCCACAGTTTTACTACTGTAGGTATTGCGCGGACAATGAATCTTTATAACAACAAATAGCATCAGAATTTTACATTGTGACGTGTTGGCATAATTTTAATTCATCATAAATAAGAGTTGTATTCAAGAAAAACAGATATATTATATTGAGTTTATCATATTTCGTATATACTCTTCTAAACTTTTTTAAGCGACGAAATAATCGCTTTACCTCATTTCTGAGTTTGTAAATTTTCTTGTTGTATTTTCATGGTTTCTTCCGATTAGACTTTGATGGAACAATAGGCTTGAATCTGCTATTTTTTAGCGATTTACAAGTTGTATTATCTTCGTATCCTTTGTCCATAGTCAAGTATATTTTCTTCTGCTTGGACAACCTGTCCAGCCTTGAATCATCCAAGAATAATCATTCTTGCATTACGTCATAGCTTTGAGCGCCATATAGATGATGCAACAGTTATCCTATCACTTGTAGCAATCAGATAAATTTGGGTATTTCGTCCTCCACACGATAAACAGATGGACTGAGGTCTGTTTTTTTTGTGCGCACCTGCTATAGGGATGGATTTTATGCTCATACTGTCCGCCGAAAGCACGTCTATCTTAATTCTAATAATCTGTTTTTTCTTGCTATTTATCAAAGAATGTGTCTATTATTCCGTTTTTTACCCAGCGACTAATACGGTAGTAAATAGTAATGCCAATTACCAAATTTTTCTGGTAACGCCCTCCATTTGCAACCGTTCTCGCAAATATAAAAAACGGCATTGATAATATGAAGATTAGAGTAAGTGAAACTACCCCTGCGTTTTGGAAAGCAGCCTGCTATATGGTCGTATTGGAATTGTGTAAGTTCCATGACGCATGGAATAAAAAAATATTCGTTATTTTATGCTAACACGACCTAACTTGTTTTTTGCCAAAATATTTTGATTAAGCACGACAATAAGAATACATATAAACGCAATTTATTTCGTTTATACAACATGAATTTTGACATTAAACGATGAGTATAATCAATTTTTGTATACGAAATACGCATTGATTATACATAAGGGAACCTCTAAAAACTCAAAGTTCGAGGCTTGCGAGGCGATAAAAGCGCAGTTTGCATGAACGTAAATGAGCATTTATCGTCCGAAGCATAACGAAGAAATTGGAATTTTTAGAGGTTCCCATAATAACATCTCAATTCCCCGAAATTAATCTTTTGCCGAAAACTCGTCCTTCCCAACTCCACAAAGTGGGCATGCCCAATCGTCGGGAATATTTTCAAAAGTTGTTCCCGCTGTTATTCCATTTTCGGGGTCACCGTTTTCGGGGTCGTAAATGTACCCGCATACATCACATTCGTACTTTTTCATCTTTGTGTTATTCTTTATTTAACATTTGTGTTCCAATTTATTGTTTTGTAAGTTCGCTGTTGATGTAAGACAAACTATGAACTCCATAAATATCGAATTTATTAATAATGTGAATCTGGAGTAGAAAACTGTTTTTATGCTTTGGGCTAACCATAAATATGGATTCCCTGCCATCCGTCAACTGAAGCAGACAGCAACGACACCTTCCCACCCACCCTCTTCACAAAAGAGGGAACTTCATTGCCGTTGGCTAAAACCAACGGCAATGAAGATGAAAAACACGGGTTTTAGCCCAAAATCAACTGCTGATTCGCATTGATAATAAGTATTTCAAATTAATTTATTTTTATTGCAAATCTTCAAAAACAAATCTGCATTTCTTGTTGTTCGTAAAAATCAACAACTGCTTCTTCAAATATATTCAAGCATCACCGCTTTCAAAAACTTATCTTCCAGAATTGTAGCTATGCGTTTGATAACCGAGCGGCGGATTTCGAGTTCAACAGGAAGATTCGGGTCTTGATGTGCAATGTTGATTCGTGTTCCTACGATGAATTGGATTTCATCGCTTGTCATAAATAATTTTACGATTTCGTCGGCAGGTCCTATTCCGGTTTTTGGAATTGTTTTCGATGTTTCGAGTATTTTCAAAACTCTGTCGAGTGTCATTACGCCTTCGGTAACAAGATCAATTCCTTTGATGTACGAAACGGGCGGTAATCCTGTTTCGGGCTTCGCTATTCCCGTTTCAATACTTAGATTCAACTCACGTGCAATGATTTCGGTTGTAGTACCTCCCGATATAATTTTCTTACCTTCAAAATCACGTACTTTGGCGGCGAGAACGGCGTCGCTGTCGTCGTCGAACGGAGGTCCTGACACGAAAAGAAGCTTTCGCGGAAGCCGGTAATATATTACTGCGCACGAGGTGTCGTCAACCGGTTTTTCGCCGTCGAGCCGGTTCGCCATTCCTACCACTTCGCGCGAAAGTTTTGCTGCCGAAATGATTGGATTCCCTCGAACCGATTTCAGTACAAACTCGCGAAACTCGTCGAATCCCCATCCGGCAGGAAAAAGTTTGCCGCCCATGCCTGCCTGTATTACACCGTCGCTGCAAAATATGATGCGGTCTTCTTTTTGCGCGCTGAACTTGCATGTACGCAGTTTTTTGCCCTCATATTTACCTTCTTCAATTTTTATCTTTTCCCATCCCGGATTAATAATTTCGGTTCCACGCATTACAATGGTAACGGGATTTTCAAATTCTACGATGGATGTTTCGCCATCGTCTTCCACATCGACAATGGTGAAGGTAGAGTAGCTTGTGCCGCGTTCGGAGCAAACGGGAAGAGTGTTCATGATTATTTCGGACGTTTTGAGCGCTTCGCGATGTTCCAGCGTAAAATTGAGCGACATCGAAGCAGTGAGCGAAGCCAGTACATTGGCTTTGATGCCCGAGCCCATACCATCCGAAAGCACTGCAATGGTGCGTCCTTCTTCTTTTATGCGACGCGAAACAAAAACATCGCCGCATACTATCTCGCCGCTGTGATTGGTTTGATAGCACGAAACATCAATAAAAATATTGTTATCAAGGCTCATAATCTACTCAACAGTATCTTCTCTTTCTTCAAGAATACGAAAAAGTTCCACTTCAAAAATAAGTGTGGAATAGGGTGCTATTTGCTGTCCACTGCCCTGTTCGCCATACGCAAGTTTCGATGGCAGATAAAATATGTATTTGCTACCTTCGGTCATCAGTTGAAGTCCTTCGCTAAATCCGGATATCAGTCCTTCAACCGGAAAAATCACTTTCTCGCCCCGTTCTACCGAACTGTCGAACTCCGTTCCGTCGGTCAATGTACCCGTGTAGTGCAGTTCTACGTTGCTACCCGGTCCCGGTATTTTGCCCGCACCTTTGGTAATTATTTTATACTGTAAGCCGCTTTCGGTTGTGATAACGCCCTCATTTTTTGCATTGGCAGCTAAAAAAATATCCTCTTCCACACGCTTTTTTACTGCCTCTTTTTCCATTTGGGCAAGCATGTAAGTTTGAAAATAGTCCATTGCTACCTCCTGCGTCATCTGTGGCGCAGTTTTCGAAAGCACTGTTTTTAAAGCCTCACTTACGATGTCGGCCTTAATAAGTTGTTTAAATTCGCTGCTGGCGTCGTCAAGCGAATGTCCGAGCAAGATACCGTAAGCATAGCTCAAACTGTCGTTTTGGTTTTTCAATACTGTACTTTTTTGTGCCGAAATATTGTTTACAATGGCAAAAAGTACCAGACAAATTGGGAAAATCAGTTTCATACTATTCTCAATTATTTCACCATTACTTTCACCACTTCTGCGCCGTCATCTGTTTTTATCCAAAACATAAATATGCCCGATGAATGGATACCAATTTCCGAAAGGTTCAGTATGGTTTCGGATTCGGACAGGAGAAGTTCGTACAGCTTGTATCCTGTAACTGTATGGACTTCGAGTCGGGCGCTTTGCTGTTTGCCAAGCGATACTGTTACGTTGTCTTTTGCAGGATTGGGATGGATGCGAAACTGATTCAACTGCTTGGTTGCAATGGCGGATGTTTGTTCGGGAAACGAAACAAAGTCAATCCAAATAGCATCACTCTTGCCGCCTATCGATTTGTCGCGTGTGTATTTCCATGTAAGTGTGTGAATGCCAGCGGTAAGTGGGAATGTATATTGCTGCCAGTCGATTTCACCATTGCACACCAGCACCGATTCGTCGTCAATAAAAAATTCGAGATAATCGTACTTGCCGCCTGTTTCGGTCGAAATTTTTGCATGGAAAGCAAGATCGCCATCGTTTGCGCAATCGAAAGTATATTGCAGCGTGGTCGATTGGTTATTGCCAATTACTCCTGTGCGGAGGGAGTGTACGCCGTCGTAGGCTTCGGCGTCGGTTACAAACCAGTTGGCGTCGCCCGAAAGGGTGAATCCGTTGGGAATTTTGCCGCTTTCAAACGAAAAACCTGTGAAGGAAGCGAGCGCAATGTTGAGGTTTGTCGCATCGTTATCAACAGTTATTAATGAATCGACTCGGTAATAGCCAGTTTTTGCAAATAGAAAGCTGTGATTGCCTTTCGGGATTTCAACGAAAGTAAAATTGCCTTCGGCATCGGTAATCACAGGTTCGTTGGGACTGTCAGGAATGGTAACGGTAACGCCTTCGAGCGGTTCGTCGGTTTCCGAATTTGTTACAGCGCCGGTTATGGTGTAAGTTTTCTCTTTGAGCATCGTAACGTTGAGCCGCGTTGTGGCGTTCTGCTCAACAACTACATCGGTAATGGTTTGCGGAAAGTATTCGTACGACTCGAAAAGGAGCGTATAAGTTCCGGGCAGCAGCATCCGGTAATAATCGCCGTGAGCGGGATTGGTTACGGCATGTGAGTTGTCAATATCGTAATCTACAATCGTTATGGTTGCATCCACCGGCTCGCCTTTTTCGTTAATAACAATGCCTTTGATGCCCTGGTTGATATTTTCGATGAAATTGAGCATTGCATCGCGCTGGTAATCCCAATGGGCATTGAGTTGTTCTACTGCCAGCAGTTTTACATACGATATTTCAGTTGTAAATTCGCGGCAGTGGTGCCACCAGTTCATGTAATCCTGCCGTCCGCCTGCCACAACATACCAGTCGCCGCCGTTGGTAATGCCGTTGTTTTCGTCGGTAAAATAGCCTGACGGACTGTTTTGCTGCGCTGTTGTAGCATACTCGCGGCTTTTTTGCATGTACCAGTTGTGGTCGGCATGTTTTTTAACTGTCGAGCGCCATGTATCCCACGGATAGTTGATGAGTTCGGCGCCTCCGTGATAATTATTTGCCAGTATAAAATGATGATTGTCAGCAAAATCCATCATTACTTGCGTTTCTTTGGCGTAAGGGGAATTTGCGCCCTCACGCGGGTCGGGATAATCGCGGTTCAGGTCGATGCCGCCCAGGTTGTAGCGCCTCGAACCGGCTACTGTGTTGTTACCTCCGTAATAGGTACCGTCGGGGTTTGTGTTGGGAAGAATATAAATGGTCATCGAATCGAGCATGGCGGTTACGCGTTCATTGTCGCCGTAGTTTGTGAGCAGATAGTCGGCAAGGCGCATACAAAGAATCCATCCGGTAGTTTCGTCGCCGTGCATGGTGCTCGACAGCATGATTTCGGGTTTGGGACTGTCGGTGTTTATGTCGTTCGAAATCTTGAGCGCCCACATAATTCTGTTTTGGACAGATGTCCCTATGTTTTCGGCTTTACACAAATCGGGATAGTCGTTCTCGAATTTCTGCATCAGTTCGCAGTAAACGTCGTAGGTAGGGTATCTGTCCCAGTTTGCCATCTGTTCAACGGACGTAGCCATTGTAATAGATTTTGCAGCCGAAGCCGAAGGATGTTCAAGCAGGCGGTAACGGTAGCCCGTTTTTTGCAGTTTTGCCAACTCCGTATCATTAGCGTAGGCGATGATTTCGTTTGCCGACACGCGGTCAATAGAAACAATTCGCGTAAGCTCATCAATAGCCGCGCGGTCGCTAATTTCTATCGACAGATAGTATTCGCTTGTTTGCGAAAAAATATTTATGCTGCAAAGCAGCACGAAAGAGAGTAGGAGTGTAATTCGATTCATTATTATTTATAAATTAAATTTGCGATTACAACAGTAACATTTTTGTTATTAGCCGACAAAGATAAATGATATGCAAAAAATATGCAAGCACAATACAATAAAAATTGCAAACCAATTTTTGTATCGAACCAAGTGTTAATAACTTATGTTGCGCAAGTATGGATTTTTGCATCATTATTACTGTAAAATAGTAGCGCAGAGACGCTATATTTGAATGGGCAGTTGATAACCTTAGATTTGCGGACTTAAAAATGCATAATAATTTAATTTTAACACCATAAAAGAACCGTAAGTTCAAAAATAAAAGGAGCCAAAGCAGTAATCTATAGTTGAAAATAAGTAAG
>JAITVO010000100.1 GCA_031285765.1 Cytophagaceae bacterium
AAAATATTTTGCTACCGTTGCCCTAAAAAATAAATACCACCCAACTTCATTTTAATGTAAAATAAATATTCTTTTCATCACCTTATTTTCAATTACTTATACCTATTCACGCAAAAAAAAATTACAAATCGCACAAAAAAATCTCCCAAGAATTTTTTTTGTATTATTAAATATAGTACTTTTGTGCGCTCAAAAAATTGCGGGAGTAGCTCAGTTGATAGAGCATTAGCCTTCCAAGCTAAGGGTCGCGAGTTTGAGTCTCGTTTCCCGCTCGCTGTAAAACGCCGATGTAGCTCAGGGGTAGAGCGCTTCCTTGGTAAGGAAGAGGTCATGGGTTCAATTCCCATCATTGGCTCAAAGACAAAGAATATTAGACGAAAGACTGTTGGATACAAGACTGATAGTCTAAAGTATCTGAAATTCTATAAGTCTTGAAAAGAATAATTGTTCAAATTGTCTAAATAATTTTGAGTTATGGCTAAAGAGACGTTTAAAAGGGATAAACCCCACGTAAACATTGGTACCATTGGTCACGTTGACCACGGTAAAACTACTTTGACTGCCGCTATTACAACCGTACTGGCAAAAAAGGGTCTTTCTGAACTGCGTTCATTCGATTCTATCGACAACGCTCCCGAAGAAAAAGAAAGAGGTATTACTATTAATACTTCGCACGTTGAGTATCAAACAGCAAACCGGCACTATGCACACGTTGACTGTCCGGGTCACGCTGACTACGTTAAGAACATGGTTACAGGCGCCGCACAGATGGACGGAGCTATTATTGTAGTAGCTGCTACCGACGGACCTATGCCTCAAACACGCGAACACATTCTTTTGGCACGTCAGGTAAACGTTCCGAGAATTGTTGTTTTCATGAACAAAGTTGATATGGTTGAAGACCCTGAACTTCTTGAACTTGTTGAAATGGAAGTTCGCGACCTCTTAACTTTTTATCAGTTCGACGGTGATAATTCACCTGTTATTCAAGGTTCAGCTCTTGGAGCATTGAACGGCGAAGCTCAGTGGGAAGAAAAAGTAATGGAATTGATGGACGCAGTTGATGCGTGGATTCCACTTCCTCCCCGCGACATCGACAAACCGTTCCTGATGCCTGTTGAAGACGTATTCTCTATCACCGGTCGCGGTACTGTTGCTACAGGACGTATCGAAACAGGAGTTATAAAAACGGGCGAAGAAATGCAAATTATCGGTCTTGGAGCCGAAGGAAAGAAAACCGTTTGTACGGGTGTTGAAATGTTCCGCAAAATCCTCGACAGAGGCGAAGCCGGCGATAACGTAGGTTTGTTGCTTCGCGGTATCGACAAAAACGAAATCAAACGCGGTATGGTTTTAGCAAAACCGGGTTCAATCAAACCTCATACTAAATTCAAGGCTGAAGTTTATGTATTGAAAAAAGAAGAAGGTGGACGTCATACACCGTTCCACAACAAATATCGTCCACAGTTCTACCTGCGTACACTTGACATTACCGGCGAAATCACTCTTCCCGAAGGAACTGAAATGGTAATGCCGGGCGATAACGTAACGGTAACTGTAGAGCTGATTTATCCGGTAGCCCTAAATCAGGGTCTTCGTTTCGCTATCCGCGAAGGCGGACGTACGGTAGGCGCCGGTCAGATTACTGAAATCATTGAATAAAAATTAGATAGTTAGAACGAAAGGCAATTAGGATAGTTAGACAACAAAAGTCTAACTATCTGAAAGCCTGAAAATCTAAAAATCTAAAAAAAAGCACACGGGTGTAGCTCAGTTGGTAGAGCACCGGTCTCCAAAACCGGGTGTCGGGAGTTCGAGTCTCTCCTCCCGTGCGATTTCGGAAATATTTATTCGGTTTTAAATAGATATAATCATGATAAAAAAAATTAAAGCGTATTTTGAGGAAGTTTATAACGAACTGCTTCAGAAAACAACATGGCCTACATGGAAAGAATTGCAGAGCAGCGCTGTGGTTGTGATGATCGCTTCAGTAATAATTGCTTTGATGGTGTTTGTAATGGATTTTTCATTCGATTTTGTATTGAAAAATGTTTACGAAAAGTTGTTTTAAAACCGGTAGAAGAATAGGAAGATGAGCGAAATCGAAAAGAAATGGTATGTGCTTCGCGCTATCGGTGGAAAAGAAAAGAAAGTAAAAGAATACATCGAGAGCGAAATTGCCGGACACAAATTGCAGGAATACGTAACTCAGATAATTATTCCTACCGAAAAAGTTTATCAAATTCGGAACGGGAAAAAAGTCAGCAAGGAACGGAATTATCTTCCGGGTTATGTAGTAATTGAAGCTGCACTGGTGGGCGAAGTACCTCATCTTTTAAAAAACATTCCGAATGTAATAGGTTTCCTTACCGACCGCAACAGCGAAGATCCTACGCCGCTCCGCCAATCGGAAGTAAACCGCATTCTCGGTAAAGTTGATGAATTAGCCGAAACTGCTGAGGAAATCAACGTGCCGTTTTTTGTGGGCGAAACAGTAAAAGTAACCGATGGACCATTCAATGGATTTAATGGCACTATTGAAGAGGTAAATGACGAAAAGCGCAAGTTGAAAGTCATGGTCAAAATATTTGGACGAAAAACTCCATTGGAACTGAGTTTCTTACAGGTAGAAAAAGAATAATCATCATTGAGTAGCGGGTAGCTTCCAAGGTAAACTACGCGGTTTATCTCTACAAATGAGCAGATTTTTTTGGACAACCTGATTATAATAATCAATATTACGAATTGCTACAATGGCTAAAGAAGTAGAAACCTTTATCAAACTTCAGATAAAAGGTGGTGCTGCAAATCCATCTCCGCCCGTAGGACCTGCATTAGGTTCAAAAGGTGTAAACATCATGGAATTCTGTAAGCAGTTCAACGCCAGAACGCAGGAAAAAGCCGGAAAGGTTTTGCCTGTGGTTATTACGGTGTATAAAGACAAATCGTTTGAATTTGTTATAAAAACTCCGCCGGCAGCGGTGCAACTCATGGAACAGTCGGGTATTAAAACCGGCTCTAACGAACCCAACCGTAAAAAAGTAGGGAAAGTTACATGGGCGCAGGTAAAAACCATTGCCGAAGATAAACTGGCTGACATGAACTGTTTTACGATGGATTCTGCAATGACAATGGTTGCAGGGACTGCCAGAAGTATGGGAATCACTGTAGAAGGTGAATTTCCGGGTAACAATTAAAACCTGTTTGCAAAATGACAAAACTAACAAAAAATAAGAAGTTAGCTATAGCAAAAGTCGATTTTACCAAAGCGTATCTTGTTGATGATGCCGCCAAACTGGTAAAAGAGATTACCACCGTAAAGTTTGATGCTTCCGTTGATATTGACGTCCGCTTGGGCGTAGATCCGCGAAAAGCCAATCAGATGGTACGTGGCGTTGTTACGCTTCCTAACGGAACAGGTAAGCAAATCAGGGTTTTGGCGCTTTGTACTCCCGACAAGGAAGAAGAAGCAAAAAACGCCGGCGCCGACTATGTCGGACTCGACGATTATATTGCCAAAATCAAAGATGGCTGGACTGATGTGGACGTAATCATTACCATGCCGAGCGTAATGGGTAAAGTTGGGGCTTTGGGACGTATTCTTGGTCCTCGCGGCTTGATGCCTAACCCTAAGAGCGGCACTGTAACGATGGAAGTCGGCAAAGCCGTTACGGAAGTGAAAGCAGGTAAAATCGATTTTAAAGTGGACCGTTACGGAATTGTACACTCTTCTGTAGGAAAAGTGTCGTTTGCTCCCGAAAAAATCGTTGAAAACGTGCGTGAATTTATCGCTGTTATTCAAAAATTGAAACCGACAGCGGCAAAAGGTGTTTATATTAAAAGCATCTATATGTCGAGCACCATGAGTCCCGGGATTCAGATTGATGTTAAATCGGTTGGATAATCTAAGTATTAACGTTTTTTGAATTTCAGACACAATGAAAAAGACAGATAAAAGTACAATAATCAACGACCTTACGGTTAATATCAACGAGTATTCTCATTTTTACGTTACGGATACTACGGGATTGAATGCAGGAGCAACAAGTAATTTGCGTCGTCTTTGTTTTAGTCGCGAAGTAAAAATGGTTGTCGTAAAAAACACCCTTTTCAAAAAAGCGATTGAAAAAAGCGATAAGACTATCGAAGGCTTGGACGAAGCTTTAAAAGGAACTTCTGCTGTTCTTTTCTCGAACACAGGAAACCTGCCCGCAAAACTGATTAAAGATTTCCGCAAAAAAGCAACAATTCCCGTATTTAAGGGCGCTTTTGTGGAAGAATCGGTTTATTTGGGCGAAAGCCAGTTAGAAGCCTTAGCGAACATTAAATCGAAAGAAGAGTTGATTGGGGATGTAATTGCCCTGCTCCAATCACCTATGAAGAACGTTATCAGTGCTCTTCAATCAGGAGGAACTACTATTCACGGCATCCTCAAAACATTGGGCGAAAAAGAGTAAAAAGAATTTTAACAGAAAATTATAACACTTACAAAAATGGCAGATATTAAAAAACTTGCGGAAGAATTAGTGAATTTAACTGTAAAAGAGGTTAATGAACTTGCCGGAGTTCTTAAAGACGAATATGGTATTGAACCCGCAGCAGCAGCAGTTGCAATTGCAGCAGCTCCCGCAGCAGGAGAAGTAGAAGAAGCTGTTCAAACCGAGTTTGACGTGATTCTGAAATCTGCAGGAGGTTCAAAACTTGGCGTCGTTAAACTTGTAAAAGAGATGACAGGTATGGGATTGAAAGAAGCCAAAGAACTGGTTGACAAAGCTCCCACAGCTATCAAAGAAAAAGTTTCGAAAGAAGAAGCGGAAGCCCTTAAATCTCAATTAGAAGAAGCAGGAGCGGAAGTTGAACTTAAGTAATCTGATAACCTTATAATAAGGTAACGGTTTAGGAAACCTTGTCGGTCTCCTAAACCTTTTTATGGTTATATGTTATTACATCTTTAAGGATTGTTAAAAACGAGATAATGAACAAAGAACCAAAACATTTGTTGTTCATAATTTAAGCCCGTGTTTTTTGAGTCCGAAAAAGTAGAATTATTAAGTTCAATTAATTTAGCGATCAATGACTCCAAACAGTGCCGAAAGGATAAATTTTGCAACCATCAAGAATCAGTTTCAGTATCCTGATTTTCTTGAGATTCAATTAAAATCTTTCCGTGAATTTTTTCAATTGGGTTCCACGCCCGAAGAGCGGAAAGCGGAAGGTTTATATCAAGTATTCCTTGAAAATTTTCCGGTAGCAGACACGAGAAACAATTTCAACCTTGAGTTTCTCGATTTCAATGTTGACCCACCGCGATACACCATTCAGGAGTGTATTGAGCGCGGATTGACATACAGCGTTCCTTTAAAAGGTCAGTTGAAACTTTCGTGTTCCGATTCTGAGCACGAAGATTTTGAAACGGCAATACAGGATGTTTACTTGGGCACCGTTCCGTACATGACCGAAAAGGGAAGTTTTATCATCAATGGGGCCGAACGTGTAGTCGTGTCGCAGTTGCACCGTTCGCCCGGCGTATTTTTCGGACAAAGCATCCATGCCAACGGTACAAAACTTTACTCTGCACGTATCATTCCGTTGAAAGGTTCGTGGATTGAGTTTGCAACCGACATCAACAACGTGATGTATGCCTACATTGACCGTAAAAAGAAACTGCCCGTAACCACATTATTGCGTGCAATCGGCTACGAAAGCGATAAAGACATTCTCGAAATTTTTGAACTGGCTGACGAAATAAAGGTTTCGAAAGCTACGTTGAAAAAATTTGTTGGTCGTAAACTGGCTGCTCGCGTTCTGAAAACATGGATTGAAGACTTTGTTGATGAAGATACGGGCGAGGTAGTTTCCATCGAACGGAACGAGGTAATTATTGACCGTGAAACCGTTTTGGAAAACGACCATATTGATGAAATTATTGATGCGGGCGCAAAAACAATTTTGTTGCACAAAGAACAGCAAAATACAATCGATTACGCCATCATCTACAACACTTTGCAAAAAGACCCATCGAACTCGGAAAAAGAAGCGGTTGTACATATATACCGCCAGTTACGCAGCGCCGAGCCGCCCGATGAGGCGACCGCCCGCGACGTTATCGATAAACTCTTCTTTTCCGATAAACGGTACGATCTTGGCGATGTTGGACGTTATCGTATCAACAAAAAACTTAGTCTTACCACCGACCCCGATACAAAGGTGTTGACCAAAGACGATATTATTGCCATCATCAAATATCTGATTGAACTAATTAACTCAAAAACTGATGTTGACGATATTGACCACTTGAGCAACCGTCGCGTCAGGACAGTAGGCGAGCAGTTGTCCAACCAGTTTGGAGTCGGGTTGGCACGTATGGTTCGTACCATTCGCGAAAGAATGAACGTGAGAGACAATGAAGTGTTTACACCTATCGACTTGGTGAACAGCAAGGCATTGTCTTCGGTTATCAACAGTTTCTTCGGAACAAATGCGTTATCGCAGTTCATGGACCAAACCAATCCGCTGGCTGAAATAACGCACAAACGTCGTATGTCGGCACTCGGACCTGGCGGACTTTCACGCGAAAGAGCAGGTTTTGAGGTGCGCGACGTTCACTATACGCACTATGGACGGCTTTGTCCTATCGAAACGCCTGAAGGCCCTAACATCGGGTTGATTTCGTCGCTGTGCGTTTATGCCAAAGTGAACGAACTTGGCTTTATCGAAACACCTTACCGTAAGGTACATAATAATAAAGTTGATTTAACAAACGAAGGTGTTATCTACATGACTGCCGAAGAGGAGGAAGAGATAACTGTTGCTCAGGCAAATGCGCCGCTCAACGAGGAAGGTTATTTTGTGAATCCAACGGTAAAATCGCGCCTCGAAGCCGATTATCCCGTAGTTCCGCCCGAAAAAATCGATTTGATGGACGTTGCACCTAACCAGATTGCTTCGGTTGCTGCGTCATTAATTCCGTTCCTTGAGCACGACGACGCCAACCGCGCTTTGATGGGCTCTAACATGATGCGTCAGGCTGTGCCGCTATTGCGTCCGCAAGCACCGATTGTTGGTACAGGGCTCGAAGGCATTTTGATTCGCGACTCGCGTTCGCAAATTGTTGCCGAAGGAACAGGTGTAGTTGAATATGTTGACGCCGAAGAGATTGTGGTGCGTTATGAATTGTCGGAAGAAGAAGAGTTTGTAAGTTTCGACCCCGAAACAAAACGTTACAAACTGACAAAATTCTTAAAAACGAATCAGGAAACCTGTGTTAATCTGAAACCGATTGTTAAGATGGGCGACAGAGTTACCCCTGGACAAATTATGACTGACGGTTTTGGTACCGAAAACGGCGAACTAGCATTGGGTCGTAACCTGAAAGTGGCTTTTATGCCTTGGAAAGGTTATAACTTTGAGGATGCCATCGTGCTAAACGAAAAGTTAGTTTGTGAAGACATATTTACATCCATTCATATTTCCGAATATTCGTTGGAAGTACGCGATACAAAACGCGGTTTGGAAGAATTAACTTCCGACATTCCGAATGTGAGTGAAGATGCTACCAAAGATTTGGACGATAACGGATTAATTCGTATCGGCGCTCACGTGAAGCCGGGTGATATTTTGATTGGTAAAATTACGCCGAAAGGCGAAAGCGATCCTACGCCCGAAGAAAAACTGCTTCGCGCCATTTTTGGCGAAAAAGCGGGCGACGTAAAAGACGCCTCGTTGAAAGCATCGCCGTCGTTATCGGGAACGGTTATCGACAAACGACTTTTTTCGCGCGTTATCAAAGACCGCAAAGCACGTTCGTCCGAAAAGCCACTGATGGCAAAAATCGACGAAGAGTTTACACGCTCGACTGAAAATTTAAAAGCCCGACTGGTTGAAAAACTGACGTCGTTAATCAACGGAAAAACAAGTCAGGGAGTGAGAGATTATCTTGGCGTTGATGTTGTTTCGAAAGGAACAAAGTTTACGCCCAAGATACTTCAGGATATTGATTATTTGAGTATCAATCCCAATAAATGGACGACCGATAAGGAGAAAAACGATTTGATTCAGCGCGTGATTCATGTTTACAGGATGCGCTACAAAGAGTACGAGGCAAAAGAAAAACGGCAGAAATACAATCTTACCATTGGCGACGAACTGCCTGCGGGAATTGTTCAGCTGGCGAAAGTATATATTGCCAAAAAACGGAAAATCACGGTTGGCGACAAAATGGCAGGACGGCACGGAAACAAAGGTATTGTTTCGCGTATCGTTCGTCAGGAAGATATGCCGTTCCTCGAAGACGGAACGCCTGTTGATATTGTACTGAATCCATTGGGCGTACCTTCACGTATGAACCTCGGACAGATTTACGAAACCGTTTTGGGCTGGGCAGGGCAGGTTCTCGGACTTAAATTCTCGACGCCTATTTTTGACGGAGCAACCGAAGAGAATCTTAATAAATACACAGCCGATGCAGGAATTCCGCGTTTGGGTAAAACTTACCTGTACGACGGCGGCACAGGCGAGCGTTTTCACCAGCCTGCAACTGTCGGCGTAATTTACATGCTGAAACTTGGGCACATGATTGAAGACAAGATGCACGCCCGTTCCATTGGTCCATATTCGCTCATTACGCAACAGCCGCTTGGAGGTAAGGCTCAATTCGGGGGTCAGCGTTTCGGGGAAATGGAGGTTTGGGCGCTCGAAGCATTCGGCGCGTCACATATTCTTCAGGAGATACTTACTGTTAAATCCGACGACGTGATAGGTCGCGCCAAGGCTTACGAAGCCATTGTAAAAGGCGATACGCTTCCCACGCCGGGCATACCCGAATCGTTGAATGTGCTCCTGCACGAAATACGAGGGTTGGGATTGAGTGTGAATCTTGATTAAACTTACCACAAGGCAGTTCGGCAAAAACGAACTGCCTTTGGTTGATTTTAAAAATATTTAATATCTTAATATATTATGGCATTCAGGAGAGAACAGAAAGTGAAGAGTAATTTTACTCAAATCTCCATTGGTTTGGCTTCGCCCGAGGAAATACTGGAACGTTCCAGCGGCGAAGTGCTCAAGCCCGAAACCATCAATTACCGTACTTATAAGCCCGAACGCGACGGTTTGTTCTGCGAAAGAATATTCGGTCCCGTAAAGGATTATGAGTGTCATTGCGGAAAATACAAGCGAATTCGTTATCGCGGCATCGTTTGCGACCGTTGCGGTGTTGAAGTTACCGAAAAAAAGGTTCGGCGCGAGCGCATGGGGCATATCCAGCTGGTGGTTCCTGTGGCTCACATCTGGTATTTCAGGTCGTTACCTAATAAAATCGGTTATCTTTTGGGATTGCCTTCCAAAAAACTTGACGCAATTATTTATTACGAACGTTACGTTGTTATCAATCCGGGCGTTAAAGAAGTTGATGGCGTTGGTTACTTGGATTTCCTTGGCGAAGAAGAATATCTCGACATCATCGACTCGTTGCCTAAAGGCAATCAGCTGTTGGAAGACGACGACCCCAACAAATTCATCGCCAAAATGGGTGCCGAAGCAATCTACATGCTGCTTGCCCGATTGAATTTGGACGAACTTTCGTACGATTTGCGCCACAAGGCAAGCAACGAAACATCGCAACAGCGTAAAAACGAAGCGTTGAAACGTTTGCAGGTTGTTGAAGCGTTCCGCGAATCGAAAACTACCAATCGTCCCGAATGGATGATTGTAAAAGTGGTACCCGTTATTCCGCCCGAATTGCGCCCGCTGGTGCCTTTAGATGGCGGACGTTTTGCCACTTCCGACTTGAACGACCTTTATCGTCGCGTTATTATCCGCAACAACCGTTTAAAACGACTGATTGAAATTAAAGCGCCCGAAGTAATTCTTCGTAACGAAAAGCGTATGCTTCAGGAAGCTGTCGATTCGCTGTTCGATAATTCACGCAAGTCGAATGCAGTAAAAACCGACGCCAATCGCCCGCTGAAATCGTTAAGCGACAGCTTGAAAGGTAAACAGTGGCGTTTCCGTCAGAATTTGCTGGGAAAACGTGTGGACTATTCGGCACGTTCGGTTATTGTTATCGGACCCGAAATGGGAATGCACGAGTGCGGTTTGCCCAAAGACATGGCTGCTGAACTTTATAAGCCGTTTATCATCCGTAAACTGATTGAACGCGGCATCGTAAAAACCGTAAAATCGGCTAAGAAGATTGTTGACCGCAAAGACCCCGTTGTTTGGGACGTGCTTGAAAATGTGTTGAAAGGACATCCCGTGTTGCTCAACCGTGCACCAACGCTGCACCGTTTAGGTATTCAGGCGTTTCAGCCGCGTTTGATTGAAGGAAAGGCAATTCAGTTGCACCCGCTTTCGTGTGCCGCATTCAACGCCGACTTCGACGGCGACCAGATGGCTGTGCACTTGCCGCTTGGCAACGCCGCCATTCTTGAAGCGCAAATGCTGATGCTTGGTTCGCAAAACATATTGAATCCCGCCAATGGTGCGCCTATCACCGTTCCCTCGCAGGACATGGTGTTGGGACTTTATTATATTACAAAACATCGCCCCGGAGCTATGGGAGAAGGGCTGGTGTTCTATTCGCCCGAAGAAACCAAGATTGCCTACAACGAAAAGAAAGTTGCGCTTCACGCGATGGTGAAAGTGAAAACTTACGATTTGAACGAAAACGGTACTTCGGTTCTTAAAATAATTGAAACCACCGTAGGACGCATCCTTTTCAACGAAGTGGTGCCCCGAAAAATGGGTTTCATCAACGAACTGCTTACCAAAAAGGCTTTGCGCGACATCATCGGCGACGTACACAAAAAATGCGGAACGCCCGCTACTGCTGCTTTCCTCGACAATATTAAAAATATGGGGTACAGGATGGCATTTGAAGGCGGATTGTCGTTCAACCTCGAGGACGTAATTATTCCAAAAGAAAAACAGGATATTATTAAAGAGGGTTACGCCGAAGTGGAAGAGGTGATGAACAACTACAACAGCGGTTTCATCACCAACAACGAGCGTTACAATGCGGTTGTCGATATTTGGACACACGTAAACGCCCGCGTTACTCAAACTTTGATGAAGCAGTTGAGCGCCGACCAGCAGGGATTTAACTCGGTGTATATGATGCTCGACTCGGGCGCTCGCGGTTCGAAAGAACAGATTCGTCAGTTGTCGGGTATGCGCGGATTGATGGCAAAACCCCAAAAATCGGGAGCCGAAGGCGGTCAGATTGTGGAAAACCCCATTCTTTCGAACTTCAAAGAAGGCCTCTCGGTTCTTGAATACTTTATTTCGACGCACGGCGCCCGTAAAGGTTTGGCGGATACCGCTCTTAAAACTGCCGACGCAGGTTATTTAACACGCCGATTAGTTGATGTATCGCACGATGTTATTATTAACGAAGAAGATTGCGGAACCTTGCGCGGTTTAACTACCACTGCATTGAAAAACAACGAGGAAATCATTGCATCGCTTTACGACCGTATTCTCGGACGTGTATCGGTTCACAATATTTATCATCCCCTTACGGGCGATTTGATTGTGCGAGCTGGCGACGAAATTAACGAAGACAAGGCTCATGCCATCGAAAATTCGCCTATCGAACGTGTCGAAATTCGCTCGGTACTGACCTGTGAATCGAAAAAAGGCGTTTGCTCAAAATGTTACGGACGTAACCTCGCCACAGGACGCATGGTAAACCTCGGCGAAGCAGTTGGTGTAATTGCCGCACAGTCTATCGGCGAGCCCGGTACACAGTTGACGCTCCGCACGTTCCACGTAGGGGGTACTGCATCAGGGGGTGTTTCGGAAAGCAGCATCTTAGCTCGTTACGATGGAGTTGTTGAAATCGACGAATTGCGTACTGTACCTTCAACTACCGACGACGGCAGAGATATGGATGTGGTAATCGGGCGTTTAGCCGAAATGCGCATCCTCGATAAAAAGACAGGCATTGCATTAACCACGCAACCCATTCCTTACGGTGCTAAACTCTTTATAAAGAATGGCGTTGAAGTAAAAAAAGGCGACGTAATTTGCGAATGGGATCCATGGAATGCACTCATCGTAAGCGAAAAAGCAGGTAAGATTTCATTCGAACACCTGATTGAAAATGTTACCTACAAAGAAGAATCGGATGAACAGACAGGCTTTCGCGATAAGGTAATTATTGAAACCCGCGATAAGACTAAAAATCCCAATGCTTTAATTCTCGACGATTCGGGTGAAATATTGAAAGGATACAACCTGCCTGTGGGCGCCCACATTTCGGTGAGCGAAGGCGACATCATCAAGCAGGGCGAAATTATCGTAAAAATTCCACGAGCCGTTGGTCGTGCAGGCGACATCACGGGAGGTTTGCCGCGTATTACCGAACTGTTCGAAGCCCGTAATCCGTCGAACCCAGCAGTAGTTTCCGAAATCGACGGCGAAATAGCTTTTGGCAAAATCAAACGCGGTAACCGCGAGGTGGTTGTTACGTCAAAAAACGGCGAAATCAAGAAATATCTGGTGCCGCTCTCCAAGCAAATACTTGTTCAGGAAAACGACTATGTACGCGCAGGAACGCCACTTTCGGACGGAGCCATCACGCCCTCCGATATTCTTGCCATTAAAGGTCCCACAGCCGTTCAGGAATATATTGTGAACGAAGTTCAGGACGTTTACCGTCTTCAGGGTGTAAAAATCAACGACAAGCACTTCGAAATCATCGTTCGTCAGATGATGCGCAAGGTTGAGATTGACGACCCGGGCGATACCCGTTTCCTCGAAAAACAAATAGCGGACAAAATGCAGTTCATGAACGAAAACGATGAAATATGGGGCAAGATGGTTGTGGAAGACGCAGGGAGTTCGTCGTTGCACGCAGGACAGATTATTACCGCACGCCGCTTGCGTGATGAAAATTCGCAGCTAAAGCGTCGCGATATGAAACTGATTGAGGCACGCGAAGCAGTACCCGCCACATCCAGTCAGGTATTGCAGGGAATTACCCGTGCCGCGTTGCAAACACAGAGCTTTATGTCGGCAGCATCGTTTCAGGAAACCACCAAAGTACTCAACGAAGCCGCCATTCAAGGCAAAGTGGACAAACTCGAAGGCATGAAAGAGAACGTAATTTGCGGACATCTGATTCCCGCAGGAACAGGTTTACGCACTTACGACCGCCTGATTGTTGGCTCCCGCGAAGAATTTGAAAAATTAGTGGGCGGCACACGATAAACATAACTGATTAATATTAGAATTGTGAAAGAGAGGGAGGCATTGCCTCCCTCTCTTTGTAGGGGAAAGTGTGTGCAATTTGCAGATTACACCTGATAACCTGAGTTTTGGATAAGCAATAATCATTATATGGAATTTAAGTTTATCATTATTGGGTTGTTAGATGCAAAAAAATCAATTGCATTTTTCATCATTAATCTGAAAAATCATATTTTCAATCAAAATAAATGCTTTACTGCTCACAAAAACACCGATTTCGAGTATGTATAGTTGAGCAAAAAAGAATGTATTTATAGAAATCAATTGATTAATCCAAAACTCAGATTATAGCAATTTTGCTTATTGTGTACTCGCAGCATGAGGTTTCAATGCCCCGTTAAGAACAGAATGTTGATAAAACTCATATTACGCACTTGGCTTGAATTGAAAATCGGCATAAGCCAAAAGCCTAATCTTCATAACCGTATGCAAGCGAAGCGCAGTTTACGGAAAATATACGAAAATTGCACTGCCCGTAAGGGCAGAATATTTGTTTTGAAATTTGTTCTGCCCTTACAGGCAGTGAAATCAGTGAGTAGAACATCCGCAGGCAACGCTCCGCTGGTCTGCGGTTATTAAGATTAAACCTTTTCAAGGCTACCAAAAGTAATTACTGCGTAACATGAGATAAAAATCGAAATCACCTCTTTATTCACTGTCCTTAACGGGACGCTTGACAGTACACAATAAATAAAATTGTTATAATACACAACCACTATCAATTATGCGATTTGATTAAATACATAAACGACAATATTTGGCTAAAGCCGTGTATTTTCACATATTTGTACCGTTGGTTAAAACTGACGCTATTGAAACCCTCTCTCTTATGAAGATAGAAAGATGAAAGGGTTTCATTACAATATCAACACGACGTAACCGTTCCCTGCTGCTAAAATCATATTTTATCGTCCACTTACACAAACCTATCGTCTATTATTGTATATTTGCAAAATTAATAGCGCAATATTGCAGCCATAAAAAATAGTTATTGCATACAACAAGTCAATCGTTATTGTATGAAAAAAGCAGTTTTTATTATCAATCCCGTTTCGGGAATCGGACGTCAAAAGGAAGTAGAAAAAATTATTCGAAACGAAATGAGTCCCAATCATTGGGAAACCCATGTTATTTATACAAAACAGAAGGGACATGCTCACGAAATTGCAACAGACGCCATTGACAAGTGTGATATGGTGGTAGCTGTTGGCGGCGACGGCACTGTTAACGAGGTTGGAAGCGCGTTGATTGGTACTGCTACAACGCTCGGCATTTTGCCAACAGGCTCAGGAAACGGACTGGCGCGCTACTTGGGGATGCCTTTTAAAATACCGAAAGCGCTTCAAGTGCTGAATTATTTTGAACGGCGAAAAATAGATACGGTAAAGTTCAATGACTATTTTTCGTTAAATGTTGCCGGTGTTGGTTTCGATGCGCATATAAGTCATAAATTCGCCAAACGAAAAAAGCGCGGTCCAATAGCTTATGGTCAGTTAATTACCAAAGAATTTGCGCAATACAGATCGGAGTCGTACATGGTAACAATTAATGGCGAAACGCAGGAATGGGACGCTTTTCTTATCAGTTTTGCCAACTCGTCGCAATGGGGAAACAATGTTCAGATAGCGCCATTTGCCGAAATCGACGACGGACTGATTGACGTTTGCTTCATTCGCGACTTCCCAAAATATACAGCTCCGGCGTTATTAATCAATCTTCTTGACCAGAGCATCGACCGCAACAGATATGATGTGATAGTAAAAGCTAAAAATGTTACAATCGAACGCGAAATACCAATGCTTGGGCACGTCGATGGCGAGCCTGTTCTCTTGGGCAACAGCGTAAATGTTGAAATACTGCCGCTTTCGCTCAATGTTGCCATTCCACCTAAACATTTACGGCAGGCGCAGAATCTCTTGACGCCTATTATTGAACTGCTGCCCGAATTTTAAAGTTAGCAGCTCTTATATTTATACTCAAACAAAAATGGTTTGCAAATAACAGAGGATTCATGTATCGGTTCAACTGCTATCCAGCACCGGCAATGGGGCATGCCCCATTGTTACTTCTGTTCGCAAATCAATTCTGTTTGAGTATAACTGTTCAGTTTTATTTATTGACAAGGGGATTAATCCCCTTGTTGCTTTTATTCGCAAATCAATTCTGTTTAAGTATAATTATTTGAAAATAATTGATTTAACAAAATTTACCCCCCCCCGAAATGTTAATTAACTTTAATTGTTTGTTGGTCTATTGCTTTTATTATTTTTAATGTGTAACCTTGCAGCGTCGAATTTACACAAAATTCACTTTACAGATAGTTGTTTTGTTTTTGCCGAAAATCCTATTAATTGTTTTTAAGTTCATGAAATTTCGGTGTTGCAATAATAACATAGCTAAAAATAAGCGAATTAACAATAATTAACGCGCTGTTTGCGCTTTATTAACTGCTTAAAATTGCTATTAAGGATATTTATCTGATAAATTTGCAGTGTAATATTTTTTAATGATTACCAATATATACTCAAACAGAATTGATTTGCGAATAAAAGCAGCAAGGGGATTAATCCCCTTGTCAATAAATAAAACTGAACAGTTATACTCAACAGGAAATGAATTGCAAATAACAGAAGTTTATGCTGTTTGTTCAACTGCCGTCCTGCACCGGCAATGGGTGCATGCCCCATTGTTGATTCTGTTCGCAAATCAATTTTGGTTGAGTATAAAAACTGGAATCCTCTGTTATTTGCAAACCATTTTTGTTTGAGTATAATTGGAAAATTAATGAAACTGTAAATTAAGAACTCTGCTTTGATTGCGTTATCTTGTATAAGATAATATTTATTTTTGAGGTGTGTTTATAATAAATCGTTTATTATATTTTTTCTGCAGTTTAAAATAGTGTTGTGAGTATTTGGGGTTTTGAAAAGTTAAATTTTTTCGGGAGAAATGAATCCAATACTACCTAAAAGCAAAATTATTATTTTGACAACTGACGATAATCTTGTCTTTAAGGTCTTATTTCTGTTCTTTCTTACACAGGCAGGGTTGCATTAGCTTGTAGTTGTAAAAGTTTATGCTTTTCATTACAATAAGTTTACAATTCAGCATTAAACTCAGATGTGTTTTACTAATTTTTATTAACAAAATTTTTGTAGCATGAAAAAGGTTTTATTTACTCTTCTTGGTCTTAGTTTGGCTTTGTGCGTGGCTATGCCAACGTTTGCCCAAAAAATGACCGACGAAGAAAGAGATGCAGCTAAAAAAGCTGCAATGACAGAGCAATTGCAAAAATTGCCGCAAGTAAAAACAGAAGGAATTTCATTGATGAAAACGTACCCCGTTGCATCTGCTCTAACTCCTTCAAAAGCAGTAATCTACTCCGAAGATTTTGCAGGCGTAGATCCCACTGCACCTGCTCTTCCAGCAGGATGGACTACAATTGCTACCCCCGGAGATGATACTGATGTTTGGAGTGCAGGTACGCTCTATTCCGGTGGTGGTGCCTTTCCCGGACATTCCGGAACTACGTATGCCTATGCGCTGTACAAAGAAACACATGCGCACGACATGTGGGCGTTTACTCCGGCTATCAGTTTGGAAGCAGGACAAGTTTACACCATTTCGTTCTGGGTTGTTCTGCAAGGATATGGTGGCGCTATGGAAGCGCTGGATGTAAACATTGGCACTGCAGCCACTGTGGACGCCATGACAACGCAGATATATGACGAAGATGCCGTTGACGATGTTACCACATGGCGGAAAGTGTCCTATAGTTTTACACCCACTACAACCGGCGATTATTACATAGGATTCCATTCCTACTCTCCGGCAGACGTCAATGCTACATTCCTTGACGACATCGTGGTAGAAACTCCTACAGTAGGTCCCGGTTTTGAAGGTCCGTCAACCCTTGCCATGGGTACGCACGTTGACATTAACCCGACCAAAACAGCAACCTATACCATTAACAGTGTAGGATCCGAAGCGTTAACCGTTTCGCTCACATCAAACAGCCCCGAACTGGAACTTACAAATGTACCGGCATCTATAGCTCCCGGCACATCGGCTGACATAACCGTTACGTTAAATAGAAACAATGCAGGCGACTACACCGGAAACTTTGTATTGGCAACCAACGACCCTGCCAATGAAACCGTTACCGTAGAAGTAACCGCCACCATCAGTGCAGGCACGCTGACAGGATACCAGTATCAGCAATTTGAAACAGTGCCGGCAGGATGGTTAACGTCGGGCTTTAGCATAAACGCCGGCAGCGGAATTGATGCATCTTCGGCATTGAGAGGAAATGCATGGTCATTATCCAGTCCGCAGGTTATAACCAACTATATCAGTTTGGGAACACAGCCGCGCGTTAAGTTTTACTACAAAGCGCTGAACTATACCGGAGCAACGCCTACTGAGGCAGCTGGTGTACGGTTCATGGTTGCCGTATCAACCGACTATGGACAAACCTTTACCAACGTGTATGAGGTTGCTGCGGGAGGAGAAAACGTACACGTACCTTCGGCTGACTATGCCCTTGTTGATGTGGATTTAAGCGACTATGCCGATCAGGTTGTGATGGTAGGCATTTTGGCTGCATCAGCCTCAGGTTCCGACTATTACTTCTATATCGACAACATGGAGGTAGGAACACCGCCGCAAAACGACTTGGCAGCCTCTTCCATTACCGGAAATGCAACGCCTGCCGTAGGAGCTGAAACAGTTTATACCGTTTCCGTAAAAAACATGGGCTTGAATGCAGCTACATCCTATACCGTAAAATTGATGCAGGAAGGCGAGTTAGAGCTTGCAAGCGTACCCGGAGTGTCAATAGCATCGGGCGAAGTAAAAACATTTGCGTTGGCATGGACGCCACAAACCGAAGTAGCTACCTACGTGTATGGCGAAGTGGTTTTTGAAGATGACGAACCTCTTAACAACAAAACGTCAAACTTGAATGTTGCCGTACAGCCTGCCGGTATTGTAAGTATCAATATTGGTACGGGAACCGACAACGCGTATTTGCCGGTTGACTTCTATTACTACAAAAGCGCGCAGCAAACACTGTACTATGCCAACGAAATGGGCACAAACGGCGGAACCATCACCAAGATTGGATTCAAGCCAAGTATGGGCGCTGCCGCCTATGCCAGCACAGTGCCGGTTCGGGTATGGATAGCCGAAACCGACAAAACTGACTTTTCTGATCAAACATGGCTCAACGTAGCCGACATGACCGAAATACACAATGCAGTGGTGTCATATCCGGCAGGCGACAGCGAATGGATAATTACCCTGCCCGAACCATACGAATACCAGGGAGGCAATCTGGTTATTTATACGGTGAAAATAGATGCTGCCTACGTAACGGCCAAATACTTCAAAAACACAACCTACGCTGGCAGTTCAAGAACACTGCGGAGATCTGTCGACGCCGCAGATTTGACAGCCGAAAACCCCGGCGCAGGAACAGTATCGCATCAGGCGCCCAACGTTACTTTCTTTATGGAGATGGATGGAATGGGCGGAATATCGGGCGTTGTATCCAATGAAGACGGTGTAATGGAAGGCGTTAAAGTAGCAATAGAAGGTACACAGCTGTATGCCATGACCAACGCCGAAGGCGCATATTCATTCCCCAACCTGGTAGCCGGCGAATACACGCTGATAGCAACCATGTTTGGTTATACCGATGTAGAAACCGACATTACCATTGTAGCCGACGAAACAGCGGAGCAAAACATTACCATGGTTTCACTTCCCAAAGTAACCATTAGCGGTACCGTAAAACGTGCCGACAATGCAGCAGTGATAGAAGGAGCTGTTATTACGCTCACCGGCTATGAAAATTTTGAAACCACAACCGGTGCTGACGGAGGTTATGTAATTGAAAACGTTTGGGCAAACAACGAGTACGAAATGACAGTTGCCGCAACAGGTTTTGTTGCACACACCGAAACTCTTGCTGTGGCAGCAGCAGACGTAACCAAAGACGTTACACTGAACGAAACGCCACTGCCTGTTATAGGTTTGAATGCAGAAACGATTGAAGATAACTCCAAGGTTCACCTTACATGGTATGCACCGGATGTCCCGCTGACAACCTACACGCTGGACGACGGAACATCCGAAAATGGTTGGCAGGCTAATCCGAACTACGGTCTTTCGATAGGTAGTAAATTTGTTACTTCGGATGCGGGTTATATAGATAACGTTGATCTTTACTTTCAAAATAATGCCAATTCAACAGGAAGAACCATGGTGGTGGATATATATAATGCGGAACAGCAGCTTGTTGCCACCAGCAGTTTGTTTGCATCTTCTGGCGACGCATGGGTGAATGTACCTGTGGGTGCAGAATTTTCGGGAGATTTTTATGTAATGGTTACATGGCCGCTGGCTGCAGGTTCTTCTCATTATTTGGGGTCTGACGAAAATGGTCCTAATGCAGCAACCGATCCTACCTGGTACCTTAGCAATGGCACATGGACACTGTTGCATGAAGCAGCCCAATCTAATCCTGCTGTGTCCATGATTCGGGCAAATGTATTAGTGTTTGGAGAATCAAAAACTTTTGGTTATGCTCCTGAAACAGTTCAATCGAACAACAGTCGCAGGTCGACCAAACACGGAAATGATTTTGCCCTTCAGGCAAACAATTTAAGAATGGATGTTCCTGTTGTAACTGGCAATCCGGTTAGTAACTCTGCCTCCAAAGCATTTGTTAACTATTCGGTTTACCGCCTGCTTGCAGGAGAGGAACAGGACGAAACGGCATGGGAAACATTAACCTCCACCCTTACAGCTACCGAATATACCGACAGCGAATGGGCAACACAGGCGTCCGGCATTTACCGGTATGCCGTAAAAGCCAACTACACCAACCTTTCGTCAGTTGCCAAATTCTCGAAAGATATAGAGAAAGACATGTATGTAACAGTTACAGTAAACCTGACCAACAATGCAGACGCTCCGTTTACGGGAACAATGGTTATGCTCGAAAATCAGGACAACGATCTTGGCTATGGCGGAATGTCATCGGGCAGCAGTATTGTTACAATCGGGCAGGTAAGAAAAGGCACCTACACTTTAACAGCTACACTGAACGATTTTGAAACCTACACCGAAGCCGACATCGTAATTAACGGCGACACTGCTTTAAATGTCAATCTGATTGAAATGATCGAAACACCTTTCGGACTGAACGTAGAAGAAACCGACAGTCCTACCGACAGGCTGTTCTCGTGGAACAACGCACCTGCCGATTTCTCAGATGATTTCGAAAGTTATGAAAATTTCATTATCGAAAACATTGGCGAATACACTTTGATTGATGGTGATGGTTCGGCGGAATCGTATGGAATAGTAGATGTAACATTCCCTAACTCAAATTATGTAGGTTCGTGGATTGTTTTCGATCCGACTGCAACCACACCTCCTATTACGGGAGGCGAGGCGCACAGCGGAAGCAAATACATTGCATGTTTCAATGCAGCAGATCCGCCTCTAAACAACGACTGGTTGATATTGCCTGAAACGCAAATCATACAGGGTACTAAATTCAGCTTCTGGGCAAGATCATATACCACTCAATATGGTGCAGAAAGAATAAAAGTTGGCGTATCAACAACCGGTACCAATCAGGCGGACTTTACCTTTATCTCAACAGGCAATTATATTGAACTGCCTGCCGAATGGACTGAATATTCGTTCGATTTATCGGCTTATGCAGGACAGAAAGTATATTTGGCAATAAACTGCGTAAGCAACGATGCTTTCTATGCGATGGTTGACGATATTTTTGTTGGAGTTGATACAGAGTCAAGCAAGTCGTTCACCGAGTATGCGGTTTATCTCGACGAGGTGAAAGTTGACGTTACAACTCAAACCCAGTACAAGTTTACCGACCTTACAGACGGTACACACACCGCCGGTGTAAAAGCCATCTATACATCGGGCGAATCCGAAATTGTGTACAGCGAGCCGTTTGTTGTAGATGGCTCAAGCATTGATGCCAACAGCATTGCTGGTATTCAGCTCTATCCTAACCCGTTTACCAGCGAAATTACGGTAAGTAATCCCGCAGCTGTTAGCAGCATCGAAATTACCAATGCAGCCGGACAGAGCATAAAAGCCATTGCAGGAGGAAGTAAAATTTCGACAAGCGAACTTTCGAGCGGCGTTTATTTTGTAATTATTCGCAATATGAACGGCGAAAAGGTTGTGCATAAGATGGTGAAAAAATAATGGTTAATGCAATTAACCGTTATTGATTAATACGTAGGGGGCGAAAAATTTTCCGCCCCCTACTTTTTTTTGTGCATGCAACATAGCAAGAGGCTGTTTCAATATCTTCTTTTACCGGAAAACTCTGACAAGGTTCAAAACCCTGCTATATTTATACTCAAACATGTTACGCACTTGGCTTGAATTGAAAATCGGCATAAGCCAAAAGACTAATCTTCATAACCTTATGCAGGCGAAGCGCAGCTTACGGAAAATATCCGAAAATTTCACTGCCCGTAAGGGCAGAACAAATTTCAAAACATATATTCTGCCCTTACGGGCAGTGAAATCAGTGAGTAGAACATCCGCAGGCAACGCTCCGCTCGCCTGCGGTTATTAAGATTAAGCCTTTTCAAG
>JAITVO010000040.1 GCA_031285765.1 Cytophagaceae bacterium
TAAAAACTCCAATTTCTTCGTTATGCTTCGGACGATAAAATGCTCATTTACCTTCATGTAAACTGCGCTTTTATCGCCTCGCAAGCCTCGAACTTTGAGTTTTTAGAGGTTCCCTTATACCACTTAAAAAAATGCGACAGCAAATACCTTGACTGTTTATTACAATAAACATTATCTAAAATCGCCGGTTCTTTATATAATACATCATAAAACGAAATCCGATGGGAATATGGTAGAAAATTGTTGGCAATAGCCCGTAATATTTTTTCATTATCGAAAACCGTTCCTTTAAGCCGGGTACAATATTCTTCTTTGTAAGACCGCCATCCAAAAACTTTGAAAGTATCATGCACGTATTCACGGTATTTTTCGAATATTTCAGAGCCAGAAGCGTCCACTCAAAATCGGCAGAAAACCTGTAGGCTGTATTGTAAGTTTTACTAATCCGTCGCGAAACAATAACCGACTGATGACTTACAAGCATTCCGTTGCGAAAATCTTTCCAGTTCAGCTTATCGGGAGGGGTTAGCCGCCGAATGCCGATAATCCGCCCATCGTTATCAACCATCACTGTTTCGCCGTAGTAAACATCGGCAGTTTCGGGACTTTCAAATATCTTTTGAATAACATCGGGTGAAGCTATTTCGTCGCCCGAATTGATAAACCATAGATAATCGCCTGTTGCAATCTTTATTCCTTTGTTCATGGCGTCGTAAAGACCATTGTCGGGTTCGCTAATCCATTTCGAAATGTATTTCTCGTACTGCTTTATTACATATTGCGTTCCGTCGTTGCTGTTGCCATCCACAATAATGTATTCAATATGGCTGTACGTTTGCTCTGCAACGCTTCTAAGGGTTCGTTCCAGTGTATCAACTCCGTTAAAAACGACCGTAATGATTGATATTACAGGCTTATTTACAACTCCAGTACTATTCATGTTCCTTATTTAGAATTTTACGGTATAATGCTTCATAGTGTCCAGCAATAATATGCGGAGCAAAACTTGTTTCAACTTTTTCGCGGGCGGCTACACTAAACTTTTGCTCTTTCCCGTTTTTGAGCAAAAGCTCAATCCCCTGTGCAAGTCCGGCTTCATCGCCTTGCGACGAAAGAAAACCGTTGTTACTGTGTGTAACCATTTCGGGAACTCCTCCAGTGCTGAACGCGGCAACAGGCAATCCACACGCAAGTGCCTCCATTACTGTATTCGGGAGATTATCTTCAAGCGACGGCAAAACAAAAACATCGGCAGCATTGTAAAGATTAACAAGCGTTTCGGCATCCGATACATAATTCATTGCATGAATATTAAATGGTATCTTATTAGCTGTCAATTCGGGAGTTTTCCCAAAAACAACCAGTTCTATATTATTGTCATGATGCCTGTTTGCCAGCAGTTGCAATGCCGAAAAAAGATGCTGCATCCCCTTTCGCGGGTCGGCAACATTGGCTGCTCCAAACAGAATCAACTTTTTATCCTGCGGAAGACCAAGTTTTTGGCGGGCATCTCGTTTGTTAATTGGCTTAAACAGATGAATGTCAATTGGATTTGGAATTGAAGTTACAGGAGTGTTGTTAAACAGCGCCGATTGCCCCGCTATTTGCGCCAGCCAGTTGCTGCATGCAACCGGATACAACTGCGCCCTGTAATAAATATCTTTTTTCAGCGCCATTTGTACAAACGAAATATTTTTTTTGCTCGAATTGTTCAGCATACGACACAAACCGCAATCGTCGGCATATCGCAAACATTCGCCCGAATAGTGGCATCCACCTGTAAAACCCCACATATCGTGCAGTGTCCACACCACAGGTTTGCCAAGTTTCAAAATTTTGCCAAGCCCTTTTATCGAAAGAAATCCCTGATTAAACCAGTGAAGATGAATAATGTCGGCTGCTTGTACTAATGGATGCTTGCTCAAATCGAAACCGCTGTTTCCCATCGAGTAGGCAAATCGAAACTGCTTGCTCTTTTCGTGAGGTAAAAAGCGAAGCACCTCCCACAAAAAGCGTACATTCAGCTTCATTTTTCCTGCGCAAGATTTTGCAATACTATCAACCCATGCAACGTTACTCTTTTTTTCGGCAACAAGCATTTGGACGTCCACTCCATTTTCGTTCAGCGATTTAACTATACGCGAAGCGGCAACCGAAGCGCCTCCGGTAACATCACTTTTATTGATATGAATAATCTTCATAAGCCTGTTTAAAGTTGAAAAATAAGGATTGATAATTATGAAAAAACTGCTATAGTTGCTATTTTGCTTTCTCGTTTTATATCGTATCCTAATAAATTTGGGCGGGGTAAAAGTAGAAAAAATTGAACCAATATTATCGTAAGAAAAATATTATTTTGAATGAAAATTGCCGACTCCTGTTTTACACTTAATTAAGTAAAAAAAGTGTTTGTAATCTGTTGGTATTTTAGCACTATTGATAGCGGTTTGGTATGAAAATGAGGTTTGATTAGTAAACCTAAGTTGCCATTTACAGATTGTATAATTTATCAAAAGTGTACACCCAAATAAACATGATGAGTTTCATCAAAAATCCTGTTTCAGTCACTGCATGAATCTTCTTAGGCAAATACTTGGCAATATCACTGAAAGCGGTTTCAATTCTCTTACGCTGCATGGATATAAAATATTCCGTACAGGAGTGATGAGGTTTTTTGGAATTGCTTTTACGATGAGCGAACAATCTGATTCCATTGTCGGCGAGCATTTCTTCAAGCAGGCAATCCGTATAGGCAGCGTCCGCCAATATTTCACTGCCTTTCGGC
>JAITVO010000110.1 GCA_031285765.1 Cytophagaceae bacterium
CTAAAAACTCCAATTTCTTCGTTATGCTTCGGACGATAAAATGCTCATTTACCTTCATGTAAACTGCGCTTTTATCGCCTCGCAAGCCTCGAACTTTGAGTTTTTAGAGGTTCCCATAAATGTTTCCTTGTTATTGTTTTGAATTATCGGTTTATGAAAAAAATAGAGTTGTCTGTAAATTTATTATGCTACACAGCCGCAAAAACAGTTTACATGTAAAGAAAAAACAAACCCAAGTCCATAAGAATCTGTTATATCCAGAAGTCATGTGTGCAATATCCACACTCGAACAAAAATCAAACTTCTTTGGAAATAAACTGACAGAGATGTTCACAACCTTACTCAATATATTCATTTTTATTGTTGCAAATCAGTATGTTTATTGTTTTGAGATAATTTTATTCTCCAACAAAATCTTTATAAAAGAAAATGAGGTAAAATAATTCCATTTTTTATTCGGATGTATTGAACATTTTTCCATTCTAAGTTGTTCTTATCGAAAACTGATTTTTAACTATAAAAAGTTTGCGCTATGAAATGGATTAGAAACATGAAGATAAACCGGCGCTTTATGCTGGTTATCGGTACTATGGTGTTTGTGTCATTTGGACTTATTGCCGTGTATGTTACCTATATGATGCGGCAGGAAGTTGAACATTCGACAACCGAAAATATGCACGAAACTTTGCAGGGAATAACCGACATGATATTGACGGGCGAAAGTCTGGACTATATCGAAACAATGGATGTTGCACAAATTGCCATGCAAAACGTAAAGGTATTCCACAGCGGATATGCGTTTCTGATTAACGATAAGGGCGAATTTCTGTATCACCCTACTGAAGCGGGAAAAAACATTACCGGAACAGAGGTGTTTGACAGGATAAGCCAGCACAAAACATCGAACATTGGTTTTGCAGATGTATTCCACGAAGGAGAGGAAAAGTTCTATTACTTTCAGCACATAAACAGCCTCAATGCCTCCAGTGTTTTATGCATTCGCAGGGCCGAACTGCCAAGTTCGTTCCAGTACCTGCTACCCATTTACATACTGATTGCTGTTGCGATGGTGCTTGTGCTGCTCGGCATTATTTTAATAATTCGCGACATGGTTAAAACACTGCGCGAAAACATTGCCGTTGCACAAAAGATAGCCGACGGCGATTTAACAGTGCCGCGCTACATTTACCAGAAAGACGAAATGGGCGAACTGACCGATGCCCTTTTCAACATGATGGACAAGCTACGAGAAACCGTACAGGGAATTATGCGTGGGGCCGACAGCATTGCCATTGCAGGCAACGAAATAAGTTCGGCTTCGCAGTTGTTATCGCAGGGGTCGAGCGAACAGGCTTCGGTGGCCGAAGAAATATCGAGTGCTATGGAGCAGATGATGGCTACTATTGAACAGAATGGCGAAAATTCGACAGAAGCCGAAAAAATAACAAAAGAAACCGCAGTAGCAGTTAAAGATGTGGGCTCAGCTTCGGAAGAAGGTTATGCGGCTTCGATGAAGATAAACGACAAAATAAGCATCATTAACGACATTGCATCGCAAACCAACATCCTTGCTCTGAATGCAGCAGTGGAAGCCGCCCGTGCCGGTGAACACGGACGCGGATTTGCCGTAGTTGCCACCGAAGTGCGCAAACTGGCTGAACGGAGTAAAAATGCTGCTGAAGAGATTGTCAGCCTTACAAAATACAACGAAGAGGCAACCAGCAAAGGTAAAAATATTGTTACCGTGTTTATTCCCAAAATAGAACAGGTATCGAGGCTGTCGCAGGAAATTTCGGCAGCAGGCGAAGAGGCACGGCATGGAGGCGAACAGATTAACAGCGGTCTTCAACAGTTGAATCAGGTTATCCAGCAAAATGCCGCCTCAAGCGAAGAATTGGCAAGTAATGCTGTTAACCTCAGTGTTTTGGCAGAAAAGTTGAAAGAGGACATCCAGTACTTCCATATTGAGGAAGATGATTACAAAAAAGGCAGTGGAAAAACAAAACGCATTTTGCCCACAGTACAACATACGCCGGCGCAAATACCCCGAACAGACCAAGTTGTCCGACCGCTCCAAATACCCAAAGCAGTTTCGACGGGTGGTTACACGTTTAAGAACTTCGATAAGGGTTCGGATGATGACTACGAAAACTATTAATCTTTCTTTAAGGCAAACAGATTCATAAATTATTCGTACTCAAATAAAATTGATTTGCAGCTATAAAGCAGACAAGGGGGCATGCTCCCTTGTTTGCTTTATAGTTGCAATGATGCACTTTTAGCCCGTAAGGGCAGAGTAATTATCCGTTGCCACATTATACCTCTTCAGAAAATAGAATAGGTCTGTTTATCGTTATTTTCGTCCTCCATTTACATACGTGTGTAAGTTTATCTGCGCACGTATGTAAATTTATCTGCGCACGTATGTAAATAAATTTATACACGTGCGCAGATGCACCATCTCGAAACATGCTGCTACAGTGCCTTTTCGAAAGTGATTTTCAGGAGGGCGGCTTTCAGTTCCACATTTGGGTAAACCCATGCACACTCAATACTCAACTTACAGCCCCATTCGTGAAAATAACGCCGGAGAGTAAAATTTTGCTCATCAGCATCACCGGCTAAAACAAACAGCTGCGCACCAGAATAAAACATTTTATCCAATGAATCGCCTCATGCGAGAGATTATTGAAACATCTTTCCTATTTTCCGAAGAAGTCTATTAATAGAAAGCTATGTTTTGTTTGCATGTGTAAAAATATCTGATTTTTCGTTACCAAAAAATTGCTTTTCGTCAAAAATATTTGCAATATATTGTGTTATTCACTATTTTTGCGCGCCGAATTTTATTTAATGGTTAAGAATTAATTATTAATTATCAAATAATTAGAAGCCATAAGACGTGTATGACCGAAAGGAAAAATAACTGATATTATAACTCATAATTGATTATAGTAAACAATATTTTAAATGTAAGGTTGTATATCCCTTTTCCGAGCGGACGTTTTATGTTGTTCAACACCGTAAGATAAATCTTGCGGTTAATTGTATTCTACCCTTACGGGTAAGTGTAAATGTTTGTTTTTTTATATTTATTGTTTTTATGAAAAAGTTTTTTTTATCATGCGTTAGCGGCATTATAATGTTTGCCGCAACGGGTACCGCACTGGCACAAAGCGGCGGTACGGCATATCCAAATGTGCAAAAATTTGAAGTAAAGCAGCAGAACAATCCTCTGCATGCATTACAAACCATTGGTGCTGCCACAACTGTGAAGCCCGAGCCGGCTAAGGCCGCAGGCGACACACTACTTGCAGAAGGGTTTGAAACCGTACTCAAGCCCAACCTGCCCGAAGGGTGGACGTCAAACGCTGTTGACCCCGGCGACAAAGAACATGCGTGGGTGGTTGAATCCGGTGCGGATGCGGGAGGTCCGGCTCATTCGGGCGAAAATGTGGCATACATACGCTGGAATGCCACTGATCCGCACGATGCATGGCTCTATTCCAAAGGTATGGAACTTACGGCCGGTCAGTCCTATCTAATCAGTTTCTGGACGATTATATACGGCGCCGGCAACAATCGCGAAAGGCTGGCTGTAAAAATCGGCGCCGAAGCAACCGTTGGCGGCATGACGCATCAGCTCTTCGACAACAACGGCGAAGATTATTACCCGCTATGGACACTCGTTTCCAAAAATTTTGTACCTGCCGTAACAGGTACCTACTATCTCGGATTCCACTCCTACTCCGATGCCGACGGCAATATTACACTTATTGACGATGTGTGTGTGAAAAAGATATTTGACAACGACCTGCAGATTGTGCCCACCGCGTTTCCCTACGCACAAGTGCCGGTTTCGCAGTTGCTGCCCTCGCTTTCGGCAAAGGCGCTCAACAATGGTCTGCTTCCGCAAACCAATATCACCTTTTCGGCTCAGCTGAACGGCACCGATGCAGGCACGGGAACGCCGGTTATTGCTTCACTTAACAGCGGTTTGGTTTCAGCCGCAATGACTGTTGCGCCATCGGCTGCCATTCAAACGGGCGAAAACACCGTGGTGTACTCCGTAACACAAACCGAACAGGACGCCGATGCTGCCAACAACAGCGCCGCTTACACCTTTGCAGGAACAGTGAATCTGTATGCCGCCGACACCGTAACTGCTTTGAAAAGCGGAATTGGAATGGGAACCGGCACCGTTATAATGGGGAACATATTCGACATAACGGCAACTGCCGCCATTTCGCAGGTTGTGGTTGGATTTGTAAGCAACAGCGCCCCTGCCGGCAACGCATACAACATTAATCTTTACCGCATGAATGGAGAACTGTCGGTCGAAACCACGCCGCTGCTCAGCCAGCCCGCAGTGCGTCCCACTGGCGGTTTTGCAATTGAAGACGTGCCCGCCACCGAACTTGCTGCAGGGCGTTACCTGCTGTGTGTGGAGCAAACCGTGGCAAACAACATTGGCGTGGCATACGACAGCAATACGGCTAAAGCCGCATACCTTGTCAATGCCGCTACGGGCGCACTGACCAGCACCGCTTCGTTAAATTTGGGAGCGCTGGCAATACGCATGGTAACGGCTGTGGACGAGTGTACCGGCACCGTGTCGGATTTGAACGCCGTGCCCGATTTTAATTCGGTTGAATTGACATGGACGGCTGCCAACCTGCTCAGCTACGCTGTTACCCTTAGCGACGGTACAAACACCTACACCCAAACCGTGCTCGAACCCCGCGCCGTATTTACCGGAATATCTGACGGAACGGATTATACATGGAGCGTAACAGGACGCTGCAGCGCTGCCAGCGTTATTGAAACTGTGGGCGGCGAACCGTTCAGCACGCAAAGTTGTGTTATTAACAGCTTCCCCTACAGGGAAGGGTTTGACGATTACAACAAGACATTCCATCCCTGCTGGACAGTGGAAAAAAGCAACCCCAACTATGAATGGAAAGTAGTGGGAAGAGTATGGGCAGGAGGCGACCTTTATATTTCGCCCTTTGAAGGCGAATACATGGCACAGTTTTATGGCGGTGCATACGAGCATAAATCAAAACTGATTACGCCGCAGATGGATATTTCGCAACTGGCTGTTCCCACATTGCGGTTTATGCACACACAGGCAAAGTGGGGCAACGACCTGAATATTTTAAGGATATATTACAAATCGTCGGCAGACGGTGAATGGACACTGCTCCACACCTACGACACAGAAACGTTGGAATGGACCGAACGCGTGATTGCGCTCCCCAACCCGTCAGCCGATTATTACATTGCCTTTGAAGGAGAACTGGACTATGCCCACGGTATCCAGATTGACAATGTGGTGATTGAGGATTACACAAGCGCTGTAGATGCAGAAGTTCTCAGTATTACTCCCGTTTCGGGAATATACACCGACCTTTCGGGCAGTGAAGAAATAACAGTAAGGATAAGAAACAACAACAGCGAGTCCCTTTCGGGCTTCAGCCTGAAACTCGAACTCGACGGCGAGGAAGTGGCCACCGAAACATTCGATGGAACAATCGGCATTCTGGGCGAAGAAGAATATACGTTTAACGCCACAGTTGACCTTTCGGCTGCTGCCGACTACGAAATAACCGTTACCGTAATTGCCGAAGACGACCAGAACAGCGGCAACGATTCAAAAACGGTATCCATTACCAACATTATCTGCACCACCATTGCCGAGTTTCCGTGGAACGAAGGCTTTGAAATGGATGTGTTTCCGCCCGCCTGCTGGTCGGCATACAACCCAGCCGGCACAACAGCGTGGTACAGAAATACAGACGATGCAATAAACGGCACTCCTCCCGGTGTTAATACCGGACACGGTTCAATAGGTCACGATAGAAATGTTGCACCGGACGACTGGATTATTACCCCCGCAATAGCCATCCCCGCCGAAGGCGCCTATGTGCTGAAATTCTATTCGCATAACCAGTTTCACAGCGGCGGTAGCAACGAATACAGCGGCGTATGGATTTCGACCACAGGTAACGACCCTTCGGTTGACGGCACATTTGCCGAAATCAAAGAGTTAACCGGCGCCGAAGTTGAGTTTGGCATGCAGCAAATAGCCGTTTCGCTGAGCGAATACGCAGGCGAAACCGTTTACATCGCATTCCGCTACCAGAAAACCAACCACCGCTGGTTTATCGACGACGTGTCGATAGAAGAAGCGCCCCTTGAGCAGTTTACTGTAACTTACGAACAGCCTGCCAACGGCACGCTCGAAGTTACCGCCGACGGCGAAGCTATTGCAAGCGGCGATAAAGTGGATTACAACACCGTAATTACCATCACTGCCGCGCCCGCAGAGGGCTACGAATTGAATGTACTCACCGTAAACGGCGCTGACTTTGCCAGCGGCGGTACGCACAACGTAATTGCCGATGTGAAAATTGTCTGTACATTTAAGGACAATGTTGGCATTAACAAAAACAGTTTGACCAACGTTACTGTATATGGCAACAACAACAACGTACACATTGTAAACCCGAACAGCATTGCATTGAAATCGGTACAGGTAATTGATGTTTTGGGACGAATGGTGTACAGTGGCAATACCGCTGGTTCTGTAACCATTCCGGTTAATAACGCCAGCGGAATTTACATGGTACGATTGATTTCGGACGATAATAGGACGTTGACGGCGAAAGTGCACTTAAATTAATTAACCATTAATAATTAATAAAAAACAGAGGAGTATCCTCCTCTGTTTTTTTGTTTTGCCCCCTGCTCTGTCTTGCACCTCAATTTACAGAATTAAAATTATGGATTACTCCTGTTTGAATATAATTTCACGAACATAACATACAATGAAACAGTTTCTATTTTCTATTTTTTTGGTAATGCTGACAGGCGTTTTCAGTAACGCCCAGCTCACCCGCAGGCACAATGCCCCGCGCGGTGGCGACGAAATTGTAAAACAGCGCGTAAGCTACAAAGACCCCGGCAGAGATGGCGAAAACGTTGTGTGGGATTTCGGACAGCTGCTGCCCGTTGACCCCGAATACCGGTTAACCTATTACACAGTTCCGAAAGCAAGCGACAGCACATACCTTGTGCTTGGCGACACCATTCGCGCAGCCGGCGTAATGCCCGACGAACTGGTTGTGGGCGTTGAACACTTCACCGCCTACTGGTACCGCGTGGCTGGCGATGCACTGTTTACACTCGGACACGAAAACCCCGTAACGCTCATGCGCCACAATCCGCCGCTGCTCACCATGCCTTTTCCCTTTGGTTACGAAAATAAAGCCGAAAAGGAATACCGCTCGCAGGGGCTTTATTCGTCAAAAGAACCTTTGATAACCGAAGGGAACATCGGCATTGAAGCCGATGCGTATGGCAAAATGGTTCTGCCTTCGGGCGACACGCTTGCACATGTGCTGCGCATCCGCAGTCTGCAAACCGTTGCCGATGCCGACACCTCGCGGCGCGACAGCCTTCGGCTGAAAATGGAAACCGAAACCTTCCGCTGGTATGCCAAAGGGTATCGCTATCCTGTGTTCGAAACCATCCGCACCTTCGACGTCAGCGACACGTCGGCAACCGAAATCTTTGCCACCGCCTTCTTTTATCCTCCGCAGGAACACCTCTATCTGGAAAAAGATTCTGCCAACCTTGCCGTGCTCGACAGTTTGTGGAACATCGGCACACACATACCTCCCCCGCACGGAGGCGACCATAATGACGACACACCACCCGCGCCCCTTAATCTCACCTGCAACTGGTACCCCAACCCTGTGCGCGATGTTCTGTATGTAGAATACTGTTTTGAAGCTACCGCCACAGTAACGGTAACGCTTTTCGACATCAACGGCATGGCAGTGCGCATTATTCCAGAACGAGAGTTTCGCAAAGGAATTTACCGTAACGAGATAGACTGTGCCGCCCTACCCGCAGGAAGCTACCTGCTGAAACTGACAGTTGGCGGGGAAGTGGTAACGGAGATGGTGGTGAAAAGGTGAATTTTAGATGGGATATAAATTAATAAGATTAAAAACAAGACAATGAATACATTTAGAAACATAACTGTTTTTGCAAACAAAGTGATGCTTGTAATTTCTTTTATTTTTCTTCAGGTAATGTTGGCTTCATTATATGCCCAACTTCCTGACGAAGATACACCTCTCGAAGGGGATTCCACAATATTGAGGAGCGGAACATCTTCCGATACCTATTCCATTCAGATACCCAATATAATTCCAAGTACTCCACAATCTCATATATTTGAGCGTTATGTCAATCATCCTGTAACAGAGTATAATGGATTACCACAGATAGAAATTCCTCTCTATGAAATAGAAATAAAAGGAATGACCATACCCGTTTCGCTCTCCTATCATGCGGGAGGAATAAAATACAACCGGACGGGAGGAGATGTTACAAATAATACCCCTCTTGGTCATCAATATGACGGGGACGTGGGAGCAGGTTGGAGTATTAATGCAGGCGGATACCGTGTAACAAGGCAGGTTTATGGAAAACCGGATGAATATACAATGTATAACGAAGAAGAGTTGGCATATCATTTAACCAATCCATCTGTGTCATTCTATGACAGAGAAAAGTTTCTTTCCGGAATACACTACAACGATACTTATTCTCCTTTTGGAGAGAATGGTGTTGTTCATTATTGG
This sequence comes from Cytophagaceae bacterium, assembly GCA_031285765.1. Classification (GTDB taxonomy): domain Bacteria; phylum Bacteroidota; class Bacteroidia; order Bacteroidales; family Marinilabiliaceae; genus WRMI01. The sequence continues at coordinate 8,658 of JAITVO010000110.1, forward strand.
GACGGCGAGTTCGACATGTTTACTTATATGCTGCCTTCATCGAATGGACACTTTATTCGCGACAGACAAAGGAGTCCGCAAATAATAGAAAGGAATCCTGATAAAATCAGCCTAAGTTTAGGTGCCCCATCTTCGAACATAAAAATTGTTGACAGCAATGGATTTATATATCAGATGGGAGGAATATCCGAAAAAACAAATATTAATGAACACTTACCTGAAGTGCAAACCGCATGGCCTGTACAAAAAATAATATCGCCATACAATGAAATGATTAATTTTGAGTATGACCCTTTTCGATTTAACAGAGTTACTACCGCAATACATGTTGAAGAACCTTTTACTATTTTACGAAATCCATGGCATCCTAACAATAAAGACCGTTACGTTGAGGTTGCCCCCTATAAAAATCTCACTTACGGGTTCTATACCGAATTGTTGCTGACAAAAATAACAACAGAGCGGGAAACAGTGGAATTCAAGCGTAAAAACGCTTCTGTGCCTGCCAATGTAATTAAAAAAATTGAAGTGAAAGATAAATCCGGGCAGTTTGTAAGGGAAGTTGAATTTGAATATTATCCCATAACAACAGTTAATTGGCATAATTTGTTGAAATCCGTTACTGTAAAAAAAGGATCAGATATTTATCAAAAGTATGAATTTGAATATTATTCGGCTCCTCCGGACGGTTTTTACAGTACTTATCCCGATCAATGGGGATATTATGCAAAAGGCAGGCCGAGCATGACGGACAGTCAGAAACTCAGAACATTTGTTCACAATGAATTTCTTGATTATAAAATTTTAAACCGCGCATACCTCCTGAAAGCAACTATTGCATATGATAAGAAGGAAATAAAGAATTCTGTTATAGCAAATGAATTTAAAAAATGTGCTGTACCCCGTTCCGCAGACAACGAAAGTCCGCATTATTTCTCCCTGAAAAAAATCACTTATCCAACAGGCGGTACAACCGAATATGTTTACGAGCCTCATCAATACAACAAAGCAGGAGGCATATCTCTTAACAAGTCGGTTAAGGGAGGGGGACAACGGATTGCCAAAATAATTTCCCGTGCAGACGATAATACACCAGCATTAATCACATATTATAAGTATGGACAAAATGAAGATGGGAACGGCAAAGCCAATTTTAATCTAACTCTTGATAATTTTGTGAATAAAGTGATAAATATAGCGTTTGAACCAGCGGTTTGGATGTATGATGAAGATGGATTCCATTCATTGATACCCTGTAATAGGAAGATCAGTGCAGTTGAAACATTCTCAACCGAACCTGTTTTTGGGGAATTATTGAACTTTGCCGTAAATTATGAGAGAGTTTCTGCATACAAATATGATGAAGACTCACACTCCCATAATGGAAAAACCATATCGGATTATGAAATTCCTGTCCGTTATTATAGTGCCAAAATGGATGCTGTTTCAATGCCTACGTCGCATTATTATGAACTGTTCAACTACTTTAATCTCCACTGGAATCAATCGGTAGTGAAAGATTACCGTTTGGGGTATAAACCTGTTCTTGTTAAACGTATGGAATTTGACAACACAACTGTATTAAAAGAGGAGTTTTTTGAATATCAATCGTATGGAGCGGCTGTTTATAAGGGACTTAAGGTGGATCAGAAACTGTTCTTCTCAAGAGAATTTTATTCATCCTATTACCCAAACTGTTCTCCTTTAGATACTGAATACACAAGACTGCAAGACGTTATTGGTCGTTTGTTCAGCTATTCGCATTATTCTATTCATGCAGGCACTTCTCTCCTTTCGTCCAAAACAACAAAAACTTACAATATTTCGGGCAGTAATCCTGTTATCGAAGTCGAAAGTTACGAATACGGTGATGACTATTCTCAACTTAAGAAAAGCAGTGTAACAAACAGTACGGGTATAAAATACGAAACATTTATGCACTATCCTTACGATAAAACAGGAACAGTTTACCAGTCCATGACTGAAAAAAACATAGTTTCGCCTGTGATAGAGCAGTACACCACGCACAACAATACAGAAACGGCACGGATTGTTACCGAATATACCAACTCATCATCTGTAACCGGTGGATTGTTTCTCCCCCATACCGTAAGTAACTCTTTTTCGGGAGCAGGCAACCTCATTACAAAACTGACCTATAATAAATATAATACTCGAGGCAATATTCGCGAATACACCGAAGATAACGGTAATAAAACGGTTGTTCTGTGGGGTTACAGCAACAGGCATCCAATAGCAGTAATCAGAAATACAGATTATTCTACTGTTAGCAGATTGCTTGGAGCAGACAGAATAGCAAGGATGGAAAATGCGACAACTCCTCTGGATAACGACATGTCGGCAGTTGATAATCTTCGGATAAGTACCGATGCAGCTATGACGAACGCACAAGTATCTACTTTAAGATATAAACCTTTTATTGGCATGACTTCCATGACCGACCCGCACGGCATAACAACCTATTACGAGTACGACTCTTTCGGACGGGTAAAAGAAATCAAAACCGGAGCAAAGACCACTCCCGCCGGCAGCGAAACAAAAAGGAATGTTGAAAGTTACGACTATCATTACAAAAACCGGTAAATGAGTTCTGCTATGAAAATAAAATATATTTTTCTTCTTCTGATGGTTAGTGCGGCGGCTACAGCCAGCCTGTTCCCCCAGAGCAGCGACCGGAACTACATCCGCACCCGCACCTACACCAACGAGAGCGGCACCGCTTACCTCGACGCCATCCAGTATTTCGACGGGCTTGGGCGCCTTGTGCAGACGGTGCAGAAAGGCATTACCCCGCAACAGAACGATTTGGTAACGCTGCAGGAATACGATGCCTTCGGGCGCGAAGCTGCGCAGTGGCTTCCCGCTAAGGGAGCCGGCAACGGCGCTTACACCAATCCAGCTACCGTTAAGGCAAATGCCGGCGCCCTTTACGGGGACGCCTCGCCCTTTTCAAAACCTGTTTACGAAGCATCGCCGCTCAACCGCGTGCTGGAGCAGTACGCACCGGGCAGCAACTGGCACAGCAATGGCAAATCGGTCAAAACCGCACACAAAGCCAATACTGCAAGCGGAGCGCTCGCCTGCGCCCTCTATGCTGTTACAAATAGCGGCAGCCTCACAAAACAGGGCAACTATGCTGCCAGCCAGCTTTATGTAACCGAAACAAAGGACGAGGAAGGGAACACTTCTTACACTTTTACCGACAAGCTGGGGCGCACCCTGCTTGTGCGTATGATAAACAGCGGCGTTAATCACGACACCTATTACGTGTACAACGATTTTGGCAATGTGTGCTACGTGCTCCCACCCCTTGCCGCCGATGCCCTTTCGGGAAACGGAACTTGGGCAAACGACAGTGATGCGCTGAAAAAGTACGGCTACGTCTATCGGTACGACCACCGCAACCGCATAACGTGGAAACGGCTGCCGGGCTGCGAGCCGGTTGAGTACATCTACGACCGGGCCGACCGGCTGATATTTCAGCGCGATGGCGAGCTGAAAAAGCAAAACCTGTGGACATTTTCCATACCCGACCATCTGGGGCGCACGGCGCTCACAGGCACCTGCGGCAACACCGCGCTGGGACTGACCGTTTCCGAAGCCGGTTTTAAAAACCTGCCTGTAAAAGCGCAGAAACGAAGCAACACAGCCGGCGGGCTGCACGGCTACGATATTCTGCGCGATGGCACAGTTGCTCCCACAACGGGGCTTACGGTACTGACCGTTAACTGGTACGACGACTACCGTTTTCTTGAGCGGAGCGAACTCTCCACTCTCGGGCTTGGCTACGACACGGGCGAGGGCGCCGACTACCATACCATGTACGGCGCCACAAACGACGCAGTTGCCCACCGTGGAATGCTTACGGGAACAGCTACAGCAATGCTCAACAGCAATGCATTTATTTATTCCGCCTTTTATTACGATTACCGGGGGCAGGTTATTCAGACCAAATCGACCAACCATCTCGGAGGAGTGGAAAAAGAGTATGTAAAATACGACTTTACCGGCAATGCACTCAAAAGCCTGCATGTGCACACCGTTCCGAACAAGCCCGTGCAGCGCGAACTTTACACCAGCGCTTACGACCATGCGGGGCGGTTCACCAAAACCACCCACAAGCTGAACAGTGAAAAAGTTGAAACAACGCTTGCCGAAAACAGCTACGACGAGGCAGGGCGGCTAAAATCGACCTCCAACAGCATAACAGGAAAGGTTCAGTATGGCTACAATGTCCGCTCGTGGCTACAGTCAATCAACTCGGGCGAGTTTGCCGAAAATCTGTCGTACAGCTATGGTGGCAACATATCCGGCATGTCGTGGCGCAACAGTTCGGGAACTGCCCTGACAGGAAGTTACGCGCTAACATACGACAACCTTTCGAGGCTGACAGAGGCAAAATATACTGTTCCCAACAGCGCTGCAACACCGCCTTTTGGCGCGTATGATGAAATGTTCACTTATGATAAACACGGGAATATTCTGGAACTGGTAAGATATGATAAGGACAGGGGATTAGCAGCAGGTTCTGACCCAAACGGTGGAATACTTGCGAATTATTTAACGATGACCTACAATGGTAATCAACTAAAACAAACTGTTGCCAATCCGGTAAACAATATTACAACCTCCAGTTCCTGTTTTTTTACCGACTGGAATCCGGGTACGCAAACCGATTACCTGTACAACGCCAACGGAGCCACAATCAGGGACGAAAACAGGGGAATGACGGTAGATTACAACCTGTTGAACCTGCCAGAATTACTCAATATTAACAATTCAATTACTGACGGTTATACATTTTATTCCTACTCGGTCGACGGCATTAAACGGTCGGTATCTCATTCGTGGGCGGAGCAGAATATTGCCAGCCCGATAACAGGAAGCGGTTTGCAGCGCTACGTAATGCGCCGAACCGACTATGTCGGCAACAAAATTTACGTGGACGGGCAGCTGGACAAAATCCTCCTCCCCAACGGATACATAAAAAACGACAAGTACCATTTTTACCTCCGCGACCATTTGGGCAACAACCGGGTGGTGATGACATCGATACTCTCACCGCCGTTAGACACTTTAGGAAGCAATACTAATACCATGCGATTATGGCAAAATATTGTTGTGCAGCGCACCGATTACTACCCCTCCGGGCTTCCCTTTCCCAACATGCTAAACCCGCAGGAGCAGCCCTACAAATATAACGGCAAGGAGTTCGACACCATGCACGGGCTTAACATGTACGA
>JAITVO010000123.1 GCA_031285765.1 Cytophagaceae bacterium
TCTTCGGCATACGAATTTTTGCTCATCACTCATTTGTTTAATTTTATTTGTGGAGATTGTTTCCGTTTTCCGCTATGCCAATCTCCATTTAAAACATGGCGGAATAAACAGCATTTTAATATTAAACCATTAACACTGTCGGTTTTTTCGGCTCGTTAGCCGTTGTGCCCGCCAGATAATATTTTTCCTTTCGGGAATAGGCAACGCCCATTTTGTTGAGCAAAGGCTCCATTTGCACCTGGTGCATTTGCAGTCCAAGTTTCCAAGGGTCGAAGCCCAAAATCAGTCCCGCCATTTCTTCGTGCGTCATCACGGGGATTCCCCTGCCGTTGCCGCCGTACACCGCACCGCTCATCTCCGAAAGGGCGTATTGCCAGCGGTCGAGGAACATGGCGCATCCAGGGCAGTTTGCTACAATAAAATCGGGACGGTAGGGCGCCATCGACTCGAATTTCATTTTCGACTGTGATATGGAATATCCGCGATTGGGTCGCACCAAATATTGACGAAAGCCAAAACCGCAGCAGTGGCGGCGTTCGGGATAGTCAATCACGCTTCCGCCCCAGCTTTCAATCAGTCCCGAAAGTACGCACGGAAATTCGGCGCCACCAAAGCCTTTTTGCGGAAACACTTTGGCATAATGGCAGCCCACGTGCTCCACGCCGTTGAGGGGTGTGCCCGTTGCGGCGTCAATCAGTTTGTATTTAGCCATTCGGGATATTTCGTCGCGAAAATGGTAAATGGCGTCGGAGGCGTGAACGACGGCTTTGGGAATGTTAAATTCGCGACGGGTTGCCCGCCACAGCATTTCGCGAGCCTGTGCCAGTTTTTCGGGAAAATGATGCCAAACGTCGAGCATCTCAAGATAAACGCCGAACGAGGTAACGCACGAAACCAGCAGGTTTTGGTATCCTGCTTCGGTCATCAGCGCCAGCTGTCGCGCCACTACCGTCATAATGGTTTCTATCGGAACAATATCGGTGTGATACGCAATGCCGGTGCAGGTTGTATGGCGTTTGTCCTCAAAAACATCTTTGCCCAGAAACTCGCGCATAATACGCAGCAGCGCAGTTTCGGCTCCGGGGAAAAAGGTTTGACGGATGCAGCTCCTTACATAAAAATAGTGGTTGTCGGGAACCGCTTTCTGGTACTCTTTCCATATACGTTGTTTGGTATTCATTCTGTTGAATTATTTTTGATATTTGTGTGCTGCTATTAACAGATAAACAGTTAAAGCCAGCGGAATTATCACCATCGGGATTATTTTTATTTCTATCCGGACATTTAAAGTCCAGAATAGAATACTTGCAATCAATACAATTATACCTGAAACGATGAATGTATTTCTCATAAGTTTTTTGAACGGCACAATATCAAACGATTCTTTTTCATTTTTCGACATCGTATTGTAGCCCGCAATTAAATTGGGAAAAGCATATATTGCAAATCCCATTACAATATAAAAAACTCCAAGCCCCCAATTTATAATATCAATGCTTTCCATTAAGTATGAGTCAAAAATTAATTTACACTAAAAGTAAACCACAGGGAGCACAAGGTTGTTCGCAAAGGACACTATGTCTTTGTGAGCCTTGTGTGTTCTTTGCGAACTTTGTGGTAAAAGATTGTATCAATTAATTTATGTTGGGTACTTAAATCATACAAACCTGAAATTTGTATCATATTATCATTAAAAGCAATTTTTGTATCACGCGGAGCAAAAACAATTGCTAAAGTAATCATTATTGCGAAGATAAAAAAGATATGAAACAATATTATTTTAAAGGGTTTTCGGTCGTCAGAGTTTGTTGTCATCGTATTTTTTTTACATTTTCTCATTCATTATTGCGCTGCAATATTCATTATCATTATCGTCCGAAAACGAAAGCCGCATTTCTTTTGCCTTTTTAGCAGACGCCTGTTCAATTTGGTCGAACAGACGTGTGGCGCCTGTTTCGTCAAATATGCTGCGCAGTTCGTCGAGGGTCTCTTTTTCGATAAGTCGCACGCCGCCTTCGCCAGTTTTATAATAATTGGAACCGAGATGATGATAAAGTTTGTCGCCGTTTTCGCATGCCCATTGCCAAACGGGTCCCTGTTCGGGGTGCTGTTCGGGGACGACCAGTTTGGGATGAACGCAGTAGCCCGTTTCCAGCACCGAGTGCCCGATAACGCGCTTGAGCAGTAGCTGCTGCCGTCCCAGCCGCGAATTGATAAACGCACCGGTTTCCTGACTGATTTTGCGCAACGCCTGAATAACATACCCGGGCGTATTGTTTCGCGGACAGCGCGTTTTGCACGACAGGCACTGTCCGCACATCCAAATGGTATCACTGTTCAAAAGCGAGTGGATACGTTCGTCGTCGCCCGACTGAACTTCCTGACACACTTTTCTGGGGTCGTAGTCGAAATATCCTGCTGCAGGACAGATTGCGGTACATACTCCGCAGTTCATACAGGCGGTTAAACCCTCCTGAAAACGAATGTCTTCTTTCAGTTTATTAATGTAGTCAGTTAACATAAAATTTCATGCCAGTTTAAGAAACCAAAAGTACGGCGGCTATATCTACTGCAAAAGGGGAGTAATACTTAATTTTGAGGTGGGGAAAATACGTAGAGGAGGTGTTTCGAGGCTGTTCAAAAAAAGCCCCGAAAATTTGGGGCTTCTGTTTTTGGCTTACACAGCATAACAAGGGGGCATGCCCCCTTGTTAATAAGAT
>JAITVO010000162.1 GCA_031285765.1 Cytophagaceae bacterium
GTGCACTTTTAGTTGATTATGTGAATGGTTCATTAAATTACAAACGCAAAAAGGACTTGCCTCATCCCCTAACGGGCGAAACAAGTCCTGTAATTCTTTTTGAAAGTAAGGGCTATCTAACGATAGATAGATAGATAGATAGATAGATAGATAGATAGATAGATAGATAGGCGGCAGCGGATCTATTCTTACTGACTGTATGTTGTATTACTTCTATCAAAACGAAAAAATCATTCTTTGATGTTGGAACTGCATTATTTTCGATATCTGCCCTCTTATACGTAAGAAGGCAGAAAAGGTTACAAAAACTGGTGAAAAAAAGTTGATAGTAATGTAGGGAACCTCTAAAAACTCCAATTTCAAGGCATGCGAGGCTATAAAAACGCAGTTTACTTAAATGTAAATGAGTATTTTAGAGACAGAAGCATAACGAAGAAATTGGAGTTTTTAGAGGTTCCCTGTAGTGGAATGGAATAACGCGGATGACACAGATAACACAGATTATCGAGAATAAAAAAACATGATAGCCTGTATTTTTTGGCATTACCCGCGCTCCCATAATTGTGCAACCTGTCAATCATTTTTCCATCGTAATAAATAGAACGCAGATGACGCTGAAAACATAAATTTGTACAGATAAAAAAATCAGCGACAATATAGTGTTATCCGTGTCATCCGCGTTATTCAAAAGTCCGGCAGCATTACCGTTTTGGTTTGATGTCTAACTTTACGGGTTTAATCATGTTTTCGGGCGAGAGTATCGTGTCCAAATCGTTTTTCGACAGGATGTCGTGTTCCACAATCAAATCGTACACGCCGCGCCCCGTACTCATAGCCTCTTTGGCGATGATGGTGGAGTTTTTGTAGCCAATAACAGGGTTGAGAGCCGTAATGATGCCGATAGAATTGTGCACATGCTCTTTGCAGCGGGCGTCGTTAGCGGTGATGCCATCAATACAGCGCGTGCAGAGCGTGTCGAAACCGTTCATCAGCAGTTGTGCCGATTCAAAACAGCACTGCGCCATAACAGGTTCCATCGCGTTAAGCTCCAGCTGCCCTGCTTCGCCAGCCATCGTAACGCAAACATCGTTGCCAATGACCTTGTAGGCAGCCTGCGACATCACTTCGGGTATTACAGGGTTCACCTTACCGGGCATAATGGACGAGCCGGGTTGCATCGGGGGCAGGTTGATTTCGCCAAAGCCGCAGCGCGGACCCGACGACATCAGTCGCAAGTCGTTACAAATCTTGTTTATCTTTACGCTAATGCGTTTCATGGCTGCCGAGTAGCCTACCAAACTTGATGTGTCGGACGTTGCGCCTACCAAGTCGGCACTGAGTGTAAATTTAAGTCCAGTTATTTTGCTCAACGCCTCCACGCACATTTCGGCATATCCCGGCACAGCACAAATTCCCGTACCAATAGCAGTTGCGCCCATATTAACGGTAAGAAATTCGGCGGCAACAAAATTCAAGTTGCCGATTTCGTTTTCCAGAATAGAGGCAAAACCATTGAACGTTTGCCCCAGCGTCATCGGCACTGCGTCCTGCATTTGTGTACGCCCCATCTTGATTACGCCCGCAAACTCCTCGCCCTTGTTACGGAACGAATTGATAAGCGTTTTCAGATGCTCCACCAAATCGAGGTGCGTGTAGTACATTCCGATTTTGATTGCGGTAGGATAGGCGTCGTTGGTCGATTGCGAACAGTTTACGTGGTCGTTGGGCGAACACCGTTTATAGTCGCCGCGTTGCAGCCCCATCAACTCCAGTGCGCGGTTGGCAATCACCTCGTTGCCGTTCATATTAGTGCTTGTACCGGCGCCACCCTGAATCATATCAAGAGGAAAATGTTTGTCGTGCCTGCCTTCAATCACTTCATCGCACGCTTTCACAATAGCGTCGGCCATTTTTTCGGGAATCAGCCCCAGCTGTCCATTTGCCATCGCCGCTCCCCTTTTTGTAATGCCCAACCCTATAATAAAGTTAGGGTACTGGCTCAGTTTAAAGTTACTGATTTGAAAATTCTCGATGCCGCGCAGCGTTTGTATGCCGTACAGCGCATCTTCGGGAACCTCCATGTTGCCGAGAAGGTCGTTCTCGCTACGAGTTTTCACTTTGCTATCTTTCATATTAAGATATTAATAAAATTGTTTTTGCATTTATATAATACAGTTTGAGAGCAAAATTGTTCACCCTCCAAATAATCGCCAAATGTTCACTGTTTTGGTGGATATAAAAATGACTTATGTTAGTGTTCTGCATTGTGCGATAATATTTTTATATTATAAGGAATGTTTAAACAAAAAGTTTTGTACTTTTGTCGGGCAACATCAAATAATAATTTATATACAGATGAAAAAATATGGTATGAACAGACGGCAGTTCTTGGGAAGTTCAGCCCTGATTGGGGGCGCTGCTGCAACATTAGGTACAGGGGCAGTTTTAAGTTCCTGTGGCGGAGGCAACGCTAAAATGCCAAAACTTGTTCCGCTTCGTCCGTTGAACGAGCTTTATATCCCCACGCTGACCGATAAGGCTATCGACGGCAAAGAGTTGAAAGCCGGCATTATCGGTTGTGGCGGTCGCGGCTCAGGAGCGGCAATCAACTTTTTGAACGCAGCCAATGGCGTAACAATCGTAGCGCTTGGCGATGTTTTTCAAGACCGGGTGGACGGCTTGCGCAAGGAGTTGAAAGAACAGAAGAACATCGACATTGCCGACGATAAGTGCTTCACAGGTTTTGAGGCTTACAAACAGGTAATTGATGCCGGTGTGGACGTGGTTATCATTGCAACGCCGCCCGTATTTCGTCCCGAGCACTGCCGCTATGCTGTTGAACAGGGAAAACATGCATTTCTCGAAAAACCGATTGCCGTTGACGCTGTCGGCTATCGCTCGCTGATGCTCAGCGCCAAACAGGCTGACGTTAAAGGGCTGTGTATCCTTACGGGAACGCAACGCCACCACGATCGCTCCTACGTAGAGTCGTACCAAAAGGTGCAGGAAGGCATGATTGGCGAAATAACGGGCGGAAACGTCTATTGGAATCAGTCGCAACTGTGGTTCCGCGAACGCGAAAAGAGCTGGAGCGACGTGGAATGGATGATTCGCGACTGGGTAAACTGGAAGTGGCTGTCGGGCGACCACATTGTAGAACAGCATGTGCACAACATCGACGTTTTCAACTGGTTTATCGGGGAAAAACCTGTAAGCTGCGTAGCATTCGGCTCGCGCCAACGCCGTCGCACGGGCGACCAGTACGATAATTTCAGCACCGATTTTGTGTACGAAAACGGCGTGCATCTTCACAGCATGTGCCGCCAGATTGACGGATGCGCCAACAACGTAAGCGAGTTTATTCAGGGAACGCGAGGCTCGTGGAACAGCGCCGACATGACTATCCGCGACCTCAAAGGCAACATCCAGTGGCAGTACGACCGCGAAGCTGAACAGCTCAACTATCAGCAAACCGACCCTTTCACGCTCGAACACGTTAATTGGATAACCGCCATCCGCAACAACAAGCCATTCAACCATATTGAGGGTAATGCCATATCGTCATTATGCGCCGTAATGGGACGCGAGGCAGCCTACACAGGCGCCGAAGTTACTTGGGAGCAGATGTCGGCATCCGACCAGAACTACTTGCCTGCCGAACTTTCGCTCGGTGCACATCCTGCCGTAAACGCGGTGATTGCCGTTCCGGGCGCTTGAGGTAGCGAGTTTAGATTGAAACACGGATAACACAAACGGTGCGGATTAAAACAGATTTTTAATCCGCACTGTTTGTTTCATTGTTGCTGTTTTTATAGGAATACCGATGGAAGCCCTGTTCATTTCGATGCGATAACAGATTGACGTCAATCGCTATCAGGCAAATTGAACTTTTTGCAAATGGCATAATTTGTTATCATTGTAATATTATTGCATAAGTACCCAACATAAATTAATTGATACAATCTTTTACCACAAAGTTCGCAAAGAACACACAAGGTTCACAAAGACATAGTGTCCTTTGTGAGCAACTTCGTGCTCATTGTGGTTTACTTGTTGTGTAAATTAATTTTTGATTCATACTTAGCAATTTGGTATAATGATAAACTGATTTTAGCAACCTGCCTAAACATTGATAAATAGGTGTATTTGAAAAAAAACAGATGATTATTTTTCTGTTTTGGCTTAATTTTCGGAATATATCACTTAGTTTTGCAGAAATTTATCAGCAGGGTGCAGATATGGATACAAAATGATGTTCAATGCACCTTTTATCAACAAAACAGTACGATTAATGAAGTTTAAAGAATTTGGTTTTGCCGATGAAGTTCTTGACGGGCTGGATGCAATGCGCTTTGAAAACGCTACGCCCATACAGGAACAGGCGATTCCCATAATAATGAAAGGCAACGATTTAATTGCCTGCGCACAAACCGGAACCGGAAAAACTGCTGCCTATCTGCTCCCCGTTTTAAACGAAATGGTAACACAAAAACCAAGTGGCGTAACAACACTTGTGCTGGTTCCAACACGCGAGCTGGCAGTACAAATTGACCAGCAAATTGAAGGATTCTCCTATTTTCTCCCCGTATCGTCAATTGCAGTTTACGGCGGAAACGACGCCGGATTGTGGGACCAGCAGCGAGTAGCCCTCGAAACAGGCGCCGACCTGATTGCTGCAACTCCCGGACGGCTGATTCAGCATCTCTCGATGGGATACGTCGATTTATCAACCCTCAAACACCTTGTGCTCGACGAAGCCGACCGAATGTTGGACATGGGTTTTCACGACGACATCATGCAAATTATTGCCACACTGCCCAAAGTGCGTCAAACACTGCTGTTTTCGGCAACCATGCCTCCAAAAATACGCGACCTTGCCAAAAAAATACTTATCGAACCCGCCGAAATTAACATTGCCATATCGAAACCCGCCGAAGGAATATTGCAGGCAGCCTACGTAGTTTACGATACACAAAAAATACCGCTGATAAACCGCCTCCTCAAAGGGAAAGAAACTATTAACAGCGTAATCGTGTTTTCGTCGCGAAAGATAAATGTAAAAGAGATACACCGCTCGCTCAAACAAAACGGCTATAACGCCGCAGCCATCCACTCCGACCTTGAACAGGCCGAGCGCGAAAAAGTGATGCTCGACTTTAAAAACCGGAAGATTCAAATACTTGTTGCTACCGACATTATTGCACGCGGAATTGACGTGGAAGGCATCGACATGGTTATTAACTTTGATGTTCCACGCGATGCCGAAGACTACGTGCACCGCGTAGGACGAACGGCGCGCGCCCAATCGACCGGACTGGCGCTTACTTTTATCAACGACAAAGACCAGTACGAGTTTTCGATGATTGAAAAACTGATTGATCGAACTGTTTTTAAAATACCGTTGCCCGAAGATTTTGCAACGGGACCTGAATATAATCCCAAAGTGAGAAGAAGCAGAGAACAATCGCCCGACCACAATCGTACCGCAAGAGGAAAAAAGCCTGCCGGTAACAAAAGAAGATGACGGCGCAACGCAGCGCTTTGAAAACGGGATAAAATCGGTATTGCTATATGCGGCTTCCTGTTTTTGCAGGGGAAAGCTCCCCCAAGTTGGGGGAGAGCTTCCCCAAATTAGGGGAAAGGTTCCCCAAGTTAGGGGAAAGGTTCCCCAAGTTAGGGGAGAGTTTCCCCAAGTTAGGGGAGAGCTTCCCCAAATTAGGGGAAAGCTTCCCCAAGTTAGGGGAGAGCTTCCCCTAATTAGGGGAAAGGTTCCCCAAATTAGGGGAAAGGTTTTCTCTAATCTGAATTTAAAGTTTTGATATTCTAATCGCCAAAAACCGCTTCGTAGTTATTTTGCAGATACCGGCTGAAAATTTCAGCTCCTTTGTAATTTAAATGCCGCCTATCGGCATAGCCATCCCGGGGTAAATCAAAACTGGAAAAATCAAGGTATTTTATGCCGGAGAGATAACGGTTGTAATACTCATTCAATGCAGGTTTATTGTCGAAAACATCGCTTCTGTAAACAGGCGAATTAAATAAAATCAGTTTCACACTGTGTGCTTTACACAACTCGATAATTTTTAACAGATAATCATGTTGATACAGGGAATAGCCGTCGTGTTCCGTTTCTTTATTCTTCAAAACAGGCTCAATCTCATCTTTTCGTTCCGGAATAACTCTGTAAACCCTTTCATACTGTCCAATCCCCATATCTTTGTATGTTACATATCCATTGGATGCGATTTGTAAAACACATTTTACAGAAGTTGCAATTGATTTGGTAACGGCTGAGCAAAAAGCACTGCTTTTCGTCATGTAAAGCATTTCTTCTTTATGAAACCATGGCAAAAAAATGGGAACAAGAGAAGTTGTATAGCCAGCTCCTGTAACCCAAAAATCTCGCTCCTTAGCGATTGCTTCATCATGAAAAGAGAGTAAAACCGTATCGACATGCGGATTTACACTTAGAAACTTCCGCAGGCTTACGTATGAATAGATGTATGCAGCTCCGGCACACGAAACATTAACCGCTCCTGAAAAAATTGAATCGTTAATGGCGCACTGTGTAAACGAATCACCAATAACAATCATATTTTTTTCCTGTGGGATATGAAAGGATACAAAAGATTTTTTCAACAAAATTGTTCCTGCAAGCAATGTAATCATCATAAATGATGATGTAACGGTTATTTTTAGTGTGCGTGTCAAAAAAAGTTTCATGCGTATATCTTAAAATTGAAAGTAAATGAAGGCATGCTCTGTACCGCCAATCACAGCTATTATAAGGACAATAACCATGTAGCACATCCTGCGAAAGATTCTGTTTTGGAACTGTTTTTTAAAGCCGTATGCTTCATGCCTGTTAATCCACTCCACTGCCACAAGCATACATATTGCCAGCAGTATTGTTCCGAACAGTTGCCTTCCGGTTACAAAAAAGGGCATTTGTAAAACGGAGGAAGAAAACATTCCCCCCAGATACTCCGCCGCCTGCCCGATGCTTTCCGCCCGAAAGAAAATCCAGCCAACAACCACCAGCGCAAACGTCAGCAGCATTTGGAACAGTTCTTTCAGTGTGGGGAAAAACCGGTTTTCGGCAACGGTGCCGGTGTATTTCCGGTTTTTATTCAATAAGATGAGCGGCAGAAACAGCAGCGCATGAAACGCGCCCCATGCAACAAACGTCCAGTTGGCGCCGTGCCAGAAGCCGCTGACCAGAAAGATGACAAACGTGTTGCGGATTACCTTTGCTTTTGAAACGCGGCTGCCGCCGAGCGGAATATAAACATAGTCGCGAAACCATGTGGTGAGCGAAATGTGCCACCGCCGCCAAAACTCGG
>JAITVO010000178.1 GCA_031285765.1 Cytophagaceae bacterium
AGATGTTCATTCCTGTTCCGCCAAACACTTCTTTGCCAATAACAACGGCAAATGCAGTGGCTACGGCTACCATCCACAGCGGAACATCCACTGGCAACACCATCGGAATTAATATTCCCGAAACAAGAAAGCCTTCGTTTACTTCGTGTCCGCGCCACTGGGCAAAGCCGAACTCAATGGCAAGCCCTGTAACGTACGACACTGCGATTATCGGGAACACCTTAAGAAATCCGTGCAGGAACATTGCCCAGTACGAAATTTCGGCGCCTGTAGCGAGCAATTGCTGATAGCCCGCGTTCCACATGCCAAACAGCACGGCGGGCGCTACAGCCATAATCACAATGAGCATGGTACGTTTTAAATCCATGTGGTCGCGCACATGAACGCCGTTTTTGTTAGTTGTGGCAGGCACAAAAAACATGGTTTCGAATGCATCGAAAGTGGAATGAAGTTTATGAAACTTTCCGCCTTTCTGTACATGCGGTCGCATTTTGTCAAATAATTTTTGGATTGCTTTCATTATGCTTTAAAATATAGCTATTGAACAGTTTTGTTAGTTTTAAAAGAGTATTTAACAGCCTCTTCTCAACAGCCGACAAAAGTAACTTATCTGTAAATAAAAAGCAAACGGGAGGAATTATTTATTGTGAGAGTTGAGAGTTTTGAATGAGTTTGTTGGATATTTATAACCAATCACACATCAATTCTTACTGTTTTTTGGATGAGGTAGCTTTGGTGTGTATGGTGTGCTTGAGGAGAAGATGTGTATTAAATATTGTTGTAAAAACAGAACATCCATCATTCCATCTATTAATAATTGATGTTACGCACTTGGCTTGAATTGAAAATCGGCATAAGCCAAAAGTCTAATCTTCAAACCGTATGCAAGCGAAGTACAGCTTACGGAAAATAGGCTACAGCAACAACCGACGGTTTCGGATGGATGCCATAATGCATATTGTCAGAATTGTATCAGATTTGTAAATAAATACGATAAATTTCAAGTTATTGCAGACGCTCACAGCAATAATACACGAGCGCCTGTATATTATTATCGCAGACGTCTGTGCATTGTCATCACGGACGTCCATGCATTGTCATTACGGACGTCTGCGCATTATCATCACGGACGTCTGCGTATTGTCGTCACGGACGTCTGCGCGTTGCTATCACGGACGTTTGCGCGTTGCTGTTGCGGACGGCTGCGCATAAACAACGCTAACGCACACAGTTGTAATACACGAACTATCGGGACGTATTGATACGGATGTTTGCAATGCAGGCATTGGGCAAGGTATTGCTCAATGCCTGCAAATTAAGGCTGAATTAAAGCGGTATTTGTCAATTGCTCCCTTTGTTCCACAAAACATGCCTGCAAGGGTATAACATGCGGCTGAAAAAACGTGCCAGCCTGCGCATCGCTCAGGCTGGCACGTTTTTTTTGCAGGGCTTCGTTCCATTTTTTTGCCACTGTTACAGTCAATAAACAAAAAAGCAGTACTTTTGTGGGGGAAATATAAAGGAGAATTATGCAAACGAATAGAGGAGTTTCTGGAGAAGCATTTGAAAAAATATCAGAGAATTGCTTCGGGCAAGTCCTCGTAATGACGAAAATGGATACAACTGATTTTGAACACTTACTTAATAAAAAAATCATCACAGTATGAAAAACATCAGCGTTTGCGGCATTAACTGTGCAGTTGCCTGCACCGAGTGCAACAAAAATTTTGAAGAACTGCAGCAAAATCCCTGTAAAGGCTGCAATGCTGCCAAAGGAAAAATATTTTGGACTAAATTTATAGGTTTGGATACCTGTCCGATTTATGCCTGCGTAGCCGGCAAAGGCTTGGCGCATTGCGGCGAATGTCCCCAATTGCCTTGCAGTATCTGGGAACAGAAAGACCCGTTCATGTCCGACGAGCAGCACCGGCAAGGGATTGAGGATAGAGTAGCCGTATTGAAAAATATGTGAAATTATGAACGGAAAAATACCGTCCAAAATCCGTCAGGCATTGAGAGATTGCGCTGTTGGTGGCAAAACACATATACAGAATGATTAAGTATCAATATGCAATAGATGAAAATAAAAAGCTGGTCAACATTGACAGCTTGAATGAAGAAAACAGGAACAAATCTAAATTCTTTTGTATTGGCTGTGGAAATGAATTGATAGCAAAACTCGGTAAGATAAAAATCCACCATTTTGCTCATAAAAAAGAAGTTATTTGTTCGGGAGAAACTTATTTGCATTTACTTGGTAAACAACTGTTCTATGATAATTATATCGATTGCCTGACTAACAGCACCCCTTTTTACATTGAGTTGTACCAAAAAAGAACTTGTAACCATTATGAAAAAGAATTGGGGTTGGAATGCAGACTTGAAGAGAAAATAACTCCGTTTGACCTAACAAAGTATTTTGACAATATTGAATTAGAAGCCAAAGAAGACTCTTTTATCGCAGATATTTTGCTTACAAATAAGAATAATAATGATAAGATGTTTGTTGAAATAGCCGTAACACATTTATCTACAGAACAAAAACTTAATTCTAACTATCGAATTATTGAATTAAAAATAGAAAGAGAAGATGATTTTGAACCAATAAAAAGAAAATGTTTGAGCATCAAAGACCCCAATATCAAATTCAAAAACTTCAAAACAAAAGACATAAACACCTCAAGATGTAATGGTAATTGTCAGGTTGATTATAACTTCCTGACACTTGACAAAGATGGCAGATGCTTGCTGAAACAAAAAAACCTCAAACAAATAAAACATCAATTATCCGCAGACAAAGAGAAAATTGTAGATTATGTAATATTAATGGATTATGAACATAACTATTCTGGTATTTTTAAAACCGGTGTTGCAGAATTTGCAAAAAAGAACTTGAAAATAAGAAACTGTTTTATTTGTCGCTATCATGCAGAAAATAACTCTTTTGAAGACACGGTAGGAGTTCCTATATTTTGCAAGTTTCTTAAACTCAAATGTAATTCTAACCAAGCTGTAACTTGTGAATATTTTAGGTTGGAAAAAAACTATGTGAATAAACTTTTAATAGTAAACCAAAGAGAATTAGAAGATTGCTTTCTTGATAAGGAAGATTACTATAATGAAAACAATGAATAATGATGAACGTCGCTTAAATAAAAAATCCCAATGAAAGCAATTTACAAACAAATCCGTCAGGCGCTGCAAAACGCAGCCGACGAAAACAACCGCAACACCTCGCAGCATTTCTTTAAGGATAGCGAACAGGCAAAAGTGTATGGCGTAAAAATGCCGGAAGTAAAACGGATTGCCAAAGCGTTCTTCGGTGAAATCAAAGCCTTTCCCAAAGCGCAAATATTTGCCCTGTGCGAGGAGTTGTGGCAGTCGGGCTATCTCGAAGAAGCCGTGGTTGCCTGTACCTTTTCGGAGGCGCTGCACCGGCAGTACGAGCCTGCCGATTTTGTCGATTTCGAGCGATGGGTAAGCAATTATGTGGATAACTGGGCGTCGTGCGACACGCTGTGCAACCACACCGTCGGCACGTTTGTAATGATGTATCCCGGCTACGTGAACGAGCTGAAACGCTGGGCTGCATCGCCTAACCGCTGGCTGAAGCGGGCGGCTGCCGTAACACTGATTATCCCTGCCCGACGGGGAATGTTCCTGACGGATATTCTCGAAATTGCCAAAACACTGCTGCTCAACCCCGACGATTTGGTGCAAAAGGGCTACGGTTGGATGCTGAAAGCGGCAAGTATGAGCGAAAATTTTGCGAAAGGCGACAGCACAATAAAAAAGGAACACTTGGACGCCGTTTTCAACTTCGTAATAAAACACAAAGCCGTGATGCCGCGCACGGCGTTGCGCTACGCCATTGAAAAAATGCCGCCGGAAATGAAGGAAGAGGCAATGAAGAAGTGAAAATTTATCAAATTGAGAAAATATAACCAATGGGTAAATACAACATAATAATTTGGCTGCTTCCTATTGTATTGATGATACACGATTTTGAGGAAATCATATTTTTCAAGTCGTGGATTAACCAAAACAGGGATTGTATGACGGAAAAATTTCCGAAAATAGCGAAGCGTTTTTTACTTCGCTTCGACAACTTATTGATACAGCCTCGTATTGCAAAATAAAAAAAGGCGACCGACGAGCAAAGAAAGAGTATATACCTGTTATTGCCAACTTTTTGCAGATAGATGAAAAGGAACTATTAATCCTTTGGCTTGCAGACCAACTATTCACAGTTATTGCAGATGAGAAAGAATTGGCAGGTAAAGCATTAGATATTGTAAAAGAAAACCTCAAATAGTATGTCATCAAAATTCTTCACCAACGAAAATGAAAACACCTTGCTCAATAAGATTAAGGGTGTTTTTGAGCATAAAAACATTCACTTTTTTGATGCACTTGTGGGTTATTTCCGAGCTTCGGGCTACTTTCGAGTGCGACCCTTTATTGAAAAGGCAGTCGAAATACGTGTGTTGGCAGGCATCAATATTGACGAAATGATTTACGATGCTAACAACAAAGGATTTCTTTTTACAGGAAATGAAGAGAAAAGTATTGATACCTATATTGAAAATCTAAAAAAAGACATTCAATCGGCGAAATATGATAAAACAGTAGAAGATGGAATGTTGCAGTTTATCCGCGATTTAATTGAGGGGAAAGTACAGATTCGGGTTTACCCCAAACAAAATTTGCACGCCAAAATTTATATTTTCCGTGAAAAAGAAAAACATGCTCATGGCTACGGTTCAGTAATTACAGGCTCAAGCAATTTGACCGACAGTGGGTTGCAATACAATTTTGAATTTAATGTTGAGTTGCGCGAAGATGCCGATATTGAATTTGCTACCGAAACTTTTGAAAATCTTTGGCTTCAAAGTGTCGAAATAGGAAAAGAATTTATTGAAAAACTAAAGACCGAAACCTATCTGAATGACTCATTTACTCCTTTTGAGATTTACTATAAATTTTTGATTGAATATTTTGGTAAAAGCGTTGAATATGACCCCAACTCTTTGCGTGACATGCCAAAGAAATACAAAAAACTATCCTATCAGGCAGATGCAGTTAGCGATGGTTATGCAAAGTTGGAAAAACACAACGGTTTTTTCCTTTCCGATGTTGTTGGACTTGGCAAAACTGTTGTGGCTGCGCAAATTGCCAAGAACTTTTTCTATCACAATGGATTCCCCGATTATTTGTCGAATACATTGGTAATATGTCCGCCTGTATTGTATGATAATTGGAACGAAACTTTTGAAGAATTTGGCATAAGCGACTATAAAATTTGCACCAACGGCAGTTTGCATAAAATTCGAGATGCAAAAAAATACGATTTGGTTATTGTAGATGAGGCTCATAAATTCCGTAACGATACGGCAGAAATGTATGATGCCTTGCAAAAAATATGTAAGACACCTACTCGCCCGAATAGTCCAAATTCTCGTAAGAAAGTAATGCTTGTGTCGGCTACACCGCTCAACAATCGTCCGGAAGATATTGCCAATCAGGTTTATCTGTTTCAGGACAAGAAAGATTCAACCCTTGAAATCAGTAATTTACATTCTTTCTTTAAACCAAAAATAGACAAGTACAAAGAACTGAAAAAAGAAAATGATGTACGAAAAATGGCTGAGGGCGTGAAGGCTCTTTATGACGATATTCGGAAAGACATTATTGAGCCGCTTACTGTTCGCCGAACCCGCACTGACCTGTTGGAAAATGAGGCATACAGAAAAGATTTGGATGAGCAGGGAATAAAATTTCCTGTGGTAAAACAGCCCGAAAAAATATTGTATCAACTTGATAATAACTTAGAATCCTTATATGATAATACACTTGCTACTTTGCGGGACGAACTTACCTATTACCGTTATCAAGCTATCAAATTTCTCATTCCCGCAAAGAAAAAGAAATATAAGAATGCCGAATTAGCATCGTTACAGTTAAAGCATATTATGAAAACATTGCTTGTCAAACGCCTTGACAGCAGTTTTTATGCTTT
>JAITVO010000191.1 GCA_031285765.1 Cytophagaceae bacterium
CTTTGAGTTTGGCAGATATGATGTGGCTGCGCAAATCATCAGATAAAGGTGCTGGCATATGTAGTGGAATAATAGGATGAGGGCGCAAAGATAGTATATAAATTATTCAATTACTATAAACTGCCGCTTGGCTTTTATTTAAACCGTAAATGCATATCCGCAAATGCGGTTGTATGGGATAAAGTAAAACAGGACAAACCGTGCCCGACGCATTATTCACTGCACTTCTTGGCAAGCCTGTTCACCACCCGTTTTGCAGAATTAACGGACGGCAGTAGCCGTTGTCCGCTGTATGTGATAGTCGATGCCGGCAGCCGTTTGTTTACCAATGCCTGTACGCAAAAAGTATTCGACCGCTTGCGCGCGCCACCCAAAGAGATGATCGTTTTTAACTTCAATGACCACATGCTGACGGTTACGCATCCCGAAGAGGTATGTCAAAAACTGGCAAACAGAATACTCGCATCAGTTAATTGACAAAATGAATACACTTCAAGCATTAACATGGGCAGCCAGAGAAACCGGTTTTATTATTTCTGACGACTTGCAGGGGCTACGGTCGTTTCCCTGTTTCGCAGGCAATGTTCTTTCTTTTTGCGACAGCTTCTACATCATAATTCGTAATTTTTACTTCGCAATCAACATCACACTTCCCTTGCTATTTTGTAAAGATACTGTCCGTATTCGTTTTTTGCGAGCGGTCGGGCAAGTTCCAGCAGTTTTTCTTTTGTGATGTAGCCGTGCATGTAAGCAATCTCTTCGATGCAGGCAACCTTCAGCCCCTGACGGCTTTCGATGGTTGCAATAAAGTTCGACGCCTGCAGCAAACTGTCGTGCGTACCAGTGTCTAACCACGCTATTCCGCGTCCGAGTACTTCCATGTTCAGGCGACCTTCGTCGAGGTAGAGGCGGTTGAGGTCGGTTATTTCGAGTTCGCCGCGCTTGCTTGGTTTCAGGGTCTTTGCTTTTGCAACAACATCGGGCCCGTAAAAGTAAAGTCCTGTTACCGCAAAGTTCGATTTAGGATTTTCGGGCTTCTCTTCGATGCTGATAACTTTCCCATTTGTGTCGAACTCCGCAACACCGTAGCGTTGCGGATCGTTAACGTAATAACCGAAAACAACGGCGCCTTCTTTCAGCTGGGCAACATCGCGCAACTGTTTGCCAAATTTGTATCCATAAAAAATATTATCACCAAGTACAAGGCACACGGGGTTGTTGCCAATAAATTCCTCTCCTATCAGGAAAGCCTGCGCCAGTCCGTCGGGCGAGGGCTGCTCGGCATACGAAAACTGCAAGCCCCAGTCGGAGCCATCGCCAAACAACCGACGGTACAACGGCAAATCGTCGGGCGTGGATATAATCAGTATTTCGCGAATGCCCGACAGCATCAACACTGAAAGCGGATAATAAATCATCGGTTTGTCGTAAACAGGAATAATCTGTTTCGAAATGCTTTTGGTAGCGGGAAACAAGCGTGTTCCCGAACCTCCTGCCAAAATAATACCTTTCATCTGTAAAATTGTTTTTATTTCAATTGTGTATTCTTCAACAGTTTATCGAAGTATTCGATAGTTTTTGTTAAACCTTCGCGCAGTTCTACAAAGGGTTCCCAGTCGAGCGCTTCTTTGGCGAGCGAAATGTCGGGACGACGCTGTGCAGGGTCGTCGGCAGGCAAAGATTTGTGTACAATTTTCGACCTCGAACCTGTTAAATCAAGCACTTCGCGTGCAAGTTCAAGCATCGAAAACTCATTCGGATTGCCTATATTTACAGGACCAATAAAACTATCGCCGGTTTCCATTGTACGAATCATGCCTTCAAGCAAGTCGTCAACATACTGAAAGCTGCGCGTTTGTGTGCCGTCGCCAAAGATTGTAATCGGTTCACCCGTCAATGCCTGCACAATGAAATTCGACACCACCCGTCCGTCGTTGGGATGCATTCGCGGTCCGTAAGTGTTGAATATGCGGATAACCTTAATCCTTACATTGTTTTGATAATGATAGTTCATAAAAAGGCTTTCGGCACAGCGCTTTCCTTCGTCGTAACACGAGCGGATTCCGATGGGATTAACGTTTCCCCAATAATTTTCAGGCTGCGGATGCAAAAGCGGGTCGCCGTACACCTCACTGGTTGAAGCCTGCAATATCTTGGCACGGATGCGTTTGGCAAGTCCCAGCATATTGATGGCGCCCATTACCGACGTCTTGATGGTTTTGATGGAATTGAACTGATAATGAACGGGCGACGCGGGGCACGCCAAATTGTAAATATGGTCAACCTCCACAAAATAGGGATGAGTTACGTCGTGGCGAACAATCTCGAAAAGCGGATTCCCTATCAGATGCAGAATATTCTGCTTGTTGCCTGTGAAATAGTTGTCGAGGCAAATCACCTCGTTGCCTTCGTTCAATAGTCTTTCGCAAAGATGGGAGCCGATAAAGCCCGCTCCGCCTGTTACTAATATTCTGCTCATTGCTATATTGTAATTTGTAAAGATTAAAAAAATGATTGTTCAATGTGAGAAAAGCAATTTTTCTGCCAACAGCCGACAAAAGTAGGTTATATACAACGAAAAAACAAGCGATAGCCGAAAGAATTTACAGCAGTAGAGGCAACATTTATTACCATTTATGTGAATGCTGATTTAATTATTTCGACAGACTTATATAGACTTATACTCAACAGGAAATGAATTGCAAATAACAGAGGTTTATATTGCTGGTTCAACTGCCGTCCTGCACCGGCAATGGGGCATGCCCCATTGTTACTTCTGTTCGCAAATCAATTTTGGTTGAGTATAATGCTATATTCCTTAATTCTTTCTCAACATTTTACCCATGTTACGCAATCCGTATTTTTTAGCAACGCAGTCAGGCGTTATTCTACAGGGAACCTCTAAA
>JAITVO010000202.1 GCA_031285765.1 Cytophagaceae bacterium
GACTATATGGAAAAGGATAAGCTCTTTTATACGGCTAACAGGTGGTTGGCAGCATTGGGAAAGCAGGTACGGGTCAATTTTAGCCATTTTAATATAAAGTTATTTTGATGAGGTACTTATGCAAATTTAAAATATACTTTGAATACTGCACAGCTTCGAAAACATCTTCGGAATTGATATTACATTCATAAAAAAGGCTGGTACTTTTGCGAACAGTCTTTTTTATATTATACTCAAACAGAATTGATTTGCGAATAAAAGCGACAAGGGGATTAATCCCCTTGTCAATAAATAAAACTGAACAGTTAAAACTCGAATCCTCTGTTATTTGCAAACCATTTTTGTTTGAGTATAATACCATCAGGCACACAAATCTGTAATAAATTAAACATCTTCGGAAAATGTAACAATTGTTATCCATCGTGTTAATTTTCCGAAGATGTCTATGTAATGCGAAATCTTAATTCTTCTTATTCAGTTTTTCTTTATTACAATCTTTTTCATCACCGATTTGCCATCCTGCAAAAGCAGTCGCACGTTGTAGATGCCCGAAGCAACTTGAAGTGCAATCTCTGTTTCTGAATCAATTATGGAAGTCTGTTGGATAATGCGACCTGTAATATCCCAAATTTCTATTGACCGGAGCGACCTGTCTGTTTCGTTTTTAATGTAAATGGTGTTCCGATGGCTATACACGCTTATTCTGCTAAGTATATTCTCGTCGATACTTGAAAGCGAAATAAATGTAACATGGATATTGTGGTCGGCAGTAATGTTGCCGAAAGTATAACTGCCGTTAGCAACTGCTTCCGCATTATTGGCGCCGTTTATCAAAACATTTTCTATTTTGTACCCATCGTTGGGCGTAAATGTAAATGTTTGCTCGGAGCCGTGATTCACTACAACTGCTCCTTCGGGCGTAATTGTACCGTTATCGCCGGCTGTTGCCGTTATGGTGTGAGTGTTCATTGCAAAGTAAGCCATTATGGTGCTGTTTCGCGTTATATTGGGGAATGTATATATACCCGAAGCAACAGCGTCGGCATTGTTAACACTGTTCACCAAAACCCTGCTGATGTGGGATCCGTCGTCGGGCGTAATTGTGAATGTTTGGCTGTCGCCATAATTCAGTATTATTATTCCTTCAGGCGTAATTGTTCCATTGTCGCGAGCGGTTGCCGTGATTGTATAATAACGCTCGAATGTTACCGAGATAGTATGATGTTGCGTTATGTTTGTAAAAGTGTAGGCATTATCAGCAACGGCTTCAGTAATTTCTACATCGTCCACCAAAACTTGGCTGATTCGATAGTTGGCGTAAGGTGTAATGGTAAATGTCTGGTTGCCCCCATAAGCTACCGTTACCGCTCCGGAAGGGTCAATTGTGCCACCCTCGCCGGCAGTAGCGGTAATGATGCGCGATGTGTAATCGCAGGCATCTTTATTTACGCTGATTTGCTGGCTTTCACCATTGTCGGAACACACAATTGCCACACTCCATGTATGATCGGCACTTGCATCGAAGTCGGCATCGGTATAAGTGAGTTCCACAATGCCAGTTGCAATAAGATTGCCATCCCTGTATATATTATACGGGGCGTCGCCGGTGTTGGGCGCCATCCACGTAAGTATAGCTTCACAGTTGGATGTATAATCAACGGTAAGGTTTGTGGGCGGATTGCATCCGTCAGGAACAGGGGCAAATGCAACCGCGATGGTATGATTTACCAGTACATTGGTAAATGTATAGTTCCCCGCAAATACAGCTGTCGCCTCTTCATCTCCATCCACAAGAACTTGAACCGCATGATAGCTTTCGTTGGAAGTGAAAGTAAAAGTTTGGCTTCCGCCGAAATCTACACCTACTTCGCCCGATGGAGTAATAACGCCGCCCTCGCCTGCCGTTGCCGTAATGGTGCGATTGCCGCCCCCCATAAAATCGAACGTAATAACACCGGTTGCAGTATTTTCCGAAATATTGGTAATAGGTTTGCCTGTGTTGGTGTTTGCCCACGATTTCATGCATGGCGTGGTGTTGTCGGTAAACTGGGTTTTGTTGCCTGTGCCGGGCCACGGACAGGATGCTGCGTTAATATTTCCGTAGGATGAAGGCGATGAATTGGGCAATGTTACCGACGCATTAGCAGCAACTGGATAAAACTTTTGTGGATGCGTTGCATTGATGCTTCCATAATTTATGTTGGCATGGCTACGGTAAATGACCAGCCCGTGTCCGGGTACGTATGCGTCGAATTTTTTCTTCTGCTTGTTTTCAATAAGAAAATATTCGTTGTTTGTATTCGTATTAATTCGGTAAAACGCACCACTGCTGTCGGTGGATGGCTGTATTGAAACGGTTGATGGTGCATCAAGCACGGTAACAGTAGCCCAGTTGTAGGTATATATTTTTGAGCGGGGATTAGGATGTGGAGGCGTTCGTCCATTGTCGTTCCAACTTCCTCCGGCTTGCAAATCCCATTCACCTGTTCCTTCGTAACTGCCACCTGTACCGTAATTGGTATCGTAATAATCGGGCGCACCCAACACGTGTCCAAATTCGTGGCAAATAACTCCAATGTAGGTAATATTGTTCCCCGAAAAGCCTCTAAATTCGGGTGAACACGAATACTCACTTACATACACTCCATCCAATAATAAGCGAGGATATAAACTTGATTTGTGGGACCATATAGCATTGTCGCCTCCGCCGGCTTCTTCGCCATAGCCGGCAAAAATCATATAAACTCCATCCACAGTGCCGTCGCCATCGTTATCGTATTCCGAAAAATCGTAATCACCACTTGCCATATTACACGCCTCTCTAACAAGTTCTTGTGGATCCCCTCCCGTATTACCTCCATAGTAAGCCATATTTTGACTTGCCGTGAATGGACCTGCAACATCCACCTGCAAGTCGAGTTGACCATAGGATGCTTCCAGAAAGTAATCTCTTACGCTTCCATTGGCATTCTGATAGTTGTAATCTACCTGATTGAAGAGATTGTTAAACTCTTCCTGCGTTAGTGTAAATCCCTTGTCGGTAAAGCCAATCAGAATACAGAGGAGTTTTCGTGTACCTGTAGTAGGAAATGCTTTTTGCTGAGAATCTTCGTTTGCCCGCATTTCTCTAATACTTTTGAGCATCGAAAGTTGCGAGTTGCTGTAAAACAACCCCTGCCTCACAGTTCTCAAAAAGTTTTTCTCTTCGGCAGTGCGCCTGCTTTGCGAACGGGCTACAAACTCCGACGGTTCCATATCTCCGCCAGCATTCAGGCGAGCGTAACAAAAATAGCCGGCAGTGTTATACATCAGCGTATAACCGTCGATTGTTGCGGCAAACTTTAAATGTTCGTCGCCTTTCATAACAAGTGTGAGCGTATCGCCATCGGGCTGTGTAAAAACAATGGGATAAGGATAGGCAGGGACTGCCAAAATGGTTTTACAATATATAACCGTAAAAGCCAAAATAAACATGAACTTTTTCATTATCAATAAGTATTTATAAAATTAAATGTTCAGGCATACACCATAAACATGGTGCAAAATTAGATAAAAGTTATTTGTTAAAATCATGACTTTAAACATACTCATAGTTGTTTAATGGTTTGCCGAATATAATTAAGAAAAAAATGCAAAATAAAAAAATAAAAATATTATTCGAGTACCTATAATATCATGGCAAGGGACTACTTGAAAGGTTAGTTTTAAAGTAATATCACATATTATGTACGATATATTTCATGATGTTTCAATGTACTACGGTTAGGGATAGAATGTTTGTAGAAATCGTAGTCGTATCTCTGTTTGTCGTCCTGTCAGGAACGGAATGTATATAGGGAACCTCTAAAAACTCAAAGTTCGAGGCTTGCGAGGCGATAAAAGCGCCGTTTACATGAACGTAAATGAGCATTTTATCGTCCGAAGCATAACGAAGAACTTTGAGTTTTTAGAGGTTCCCTATTGTGTTTTCACGCTGTTTTTTATACACACTCCGTCCCCAACTGTTCGACAAAAATGTTGGTAATCATTTCTACCAACATTTCGCCCATAACGGAACGTTTGACAGTACACAATAAATAAAATTGCTATAAAGGAAGATGTCTGCCGGGCATATAAAATAAATATGTCGAAAAATTTTTCAATATTGCGAAAACTTGCGTTATATTAGCAAATAATCTTACCAATCTTAATAAATTTGTAGTTCAATATGGTTTTGTTTAAATCCTGCTTGCATTTTCCCTGCATATAAATTATTTTTGTCGGCTGTTGTAATAAAGGGTACTTCTAAAAATTAGATTTTTCGAAGCTTGCGACTGAGGCGAAAGCTGGGTTTACTAAAGGAAATGAGCATTTTGACGAAGGAGCGTAACGACGAAAAAGTAATTTTTAGAGGTTTCCTAAAAAGTCAGCACAATATCTGTCTCTCAAAATGTTTCTTAAAGTCGAAAAAAGCAATGGATGATTTAATGAACTTCGAAATACCGCAGACCCGCTCAGCACTCATTAAAGTAATAGGTGTGGGAGGCGGCGGAAGCAATGCCGTAAATTACATGTACAATCTCGGCATAAAGGATGTAAACTTTGTGGTGTGCAATACCGACGCGCAGGCATTGGCAAACAGTCCTGTACCCATTAAAATTCAGTTGGGCGAATCGCTCACCGAAGGGCGCGGTGCAGGTAACCGTCCCGACAAGGGACGCGAAGCCGCCATCGAAAGTCTTCAGGACGTCCGTCGTGTGCTTGAGGACAATACCAAGATGATTTTTGTTACCGCAGGAATGGGCGGAGGCACAGGTACTGGTGCCGCACCAATTATTGCCGAAGCTGCAAAAGAGATGGGCATCCTCACGGTAGGCATTGTTACCATTCCGTTTCGTTTTGAGGGAAAAGTGCGCGTAAATCAAGCTGTTGAAGGTATTGCCGAAATGGAGAAGCATGTGGATTCGCTGTTGATTATCAACAACGAAAAACTTCGCGAAATGTATGGCGACCTTGAGTTGAGCAAGGCTTTTGCCAAAGCCGACAATGTGCTGGCAACCGCCGCAAAGGGTATTGCCGAAATCATTACCGTACACGGATATATTAATGTGGACTTTGCCGATGTAGAAACCGTGATGAAAAACAGCGGCGTAGCCATCATGGGGTCGGGAACCGCCGAAGGAGCTTTCCGCGCCATCGACGCTATTCAGGCTGCGCTGGAATCGCCGCTGCTTAACAACAATCAGATTGAAGGCGCCCGCAACATTCTGCTCAACATCACTTCGGGCACCAACGAGGTTACGATGGACGAAGTAGGACAAATTACCGACCATGTACAGCAGGCTGTTGGTCATTCGGCTTCAATCATTTGGGGAACCAGCACCAATCCCAACCTTACCGACGAAGTATCGGTAACCATTATTGCCACAGGCTTTGTTTACGAAAATGTGATTACGCAAAGTATCGAAGCATCGAAAAAAAGAGTAACACGCATCGAACTCGATATAAATGGAGACATTGTTGAACCCGTTGTAAAAGCCGACGACAAGCCTGCCGAAAAAGAAATTGAACTCGATTTTGATGATGACGAATCACCTCGAATAGTTGAATTTGGCGATATGGAGAAAGAGAAGGAGCGCCGCATCGACATACTCTACGGCACTCACGAAAAAAAACAGCCTGCCGACAACACTTTTGAGCTAAACATTGGCGCCGACAGTGTGAACAGTTTCGCCACCAAGCCAAGTCCCGAAAAATTACGCGACGAGAAACTGCTGGAGGAACTCGAAAATGTACCTGCCTATAAACGACGTGGAGAAGGATAATGAAAAATAACGATTAATGGGAACCTCTAAAAACTCCAATTTCTTCGTTATGCTTCGGACGATAAAATGCTCATTTACGTTCATGTAAACTGCGCTTTTATCGCCTCGCAAGCCTCGAACTTTGAGTTTTTAGAG
>JAITVO010000231.1 GCA_031285765.1 Cytophagaceae bacterium
AAAACTCCAATTTCTTCGTTATGCTTCGGACGATAAAATGCTCATTTACGTTCATGTAAACTGCGCTTTTATCGCCTCGCAAGCCTCGAACTTTGAGTTTTTAGAGGTTCCCATAATAATATCCGTTCCATATATTATCCGAAGATGTTTTTATCCGAAGATGTTTTGACAGGTGGGAAGCACTCTCGCCGAAGAGGTCTATTGTAAACAAAAATCGCCTCTTGCGCATCGCCCAATATTTCTCTCCCACAAAAATTCTCTCCCACAAAAATTCTCTTTCCCCCATCATAATTCATAATTAATTTCTACCTTTGCCGCCCAATACTTTTACAAATCAAAATAATACACTGTAACATGCCATTTTTAGAAGCAAGAAACATTGTAAAGAAATTTGCAAATCACGTAGCGTTGCGCGATGTAAGCATCAGCGTTTCGGCAAACACCATCTTCGGAATGCTGGGACCTAACGGCGCAGGCAAAACCACGCTGATACGCATCATTAATCAGATTACAGGACCCGATTCGGGCGAAATTCTGTTCGACGGTTGCCCGCTCAAAGCCGAAGATGTGGCACGGATTGGCTACCTGCCCGAAGAGCGTGGATTGTACAAAAAAATGAAAGTGGGCGAACAGGCATTGTACCTGTGCCAACTCAAAGGGCTTTCGCGCAACGACGCGCTGAAAAAACTCCGATTCTGGTTCGAGAAGTTCGAAATCGGCGCGTGGTGGGACAAAAAGGTTGAGGAGCTGTCGAAGGGAATGCAGCAAAAGGTGCAGTTCATTACAACCGTGCTCCACAGTCCGTCGCTGCTTATTTTCGACGAGCCGTTCAGCGGTTTCGATCCCATCAACGCCAACCTGCTGAAAGAGGAAATACTTGAACTCCGAAAGGGCGGTGCAACGGTCATCTTTTCAACCCACAACATGGCTTCGGTCGAAGAATTGTGCGACGATATCGCCCTCATCAACAACGGACGAGCCATCCTCACAGGAACGGTAAAAGAAATACGCCAAAATTTTCGTCAGAACATTGTTCGTCTTGATTTTTATGGCGACCCGCAGCAATTTGCCAACACACTCTCGCGCGAGCACGAAATTCAGGAACTCGAAACCCTGAAAGAGTACAATACGGCACAGATACGGCTGTCGCCCGAAACCTCTGTCAACAGTCTGCTGACGCAAGTAATGGGCTTTTGCCAAATTCACGGCTGTCAAGAAGTGCTGCCAACCATGAACGACATTTTTATAAGGGTTGTAAACGAAAACAAAAAAACAGTTTAACACATCGTATTTATGAGCAAAATATCATTAATTCTGAAAAGAGAATATATTACGCGCGTCAAAAAGAAAAGTTTTATCATCATGACATTCTTGACGCCCGTATTGCTGGCATTTCTCATGTTTATTCCTACATGGATAGCCACAATGGAGGACGTTGAAGTAAAAACCGTTGCAGTGATTGACTACACAGGGCTTTACGAAGGAAAAATTGCCGATACCGAACTGCTGAAATTCCTCTTTATTCCCCGCGAGGGCGAGGCAAAACTGCGTGCCGACTTCCCAACGTCCGATTATTACGGATTTCTGATTATCGAAAAGGATTTGATGCAGAATCCCAACGCCTTGAAACTCTATTCCGAAGGGCAGGTTACGATGGACGTGAACGAGCATGTCAATCGCAGCCTTCGCAACTATCTGAAAGACGAAAAACTGAAATCGTTGAACATCGAAGGCTTCAACGAAGCAATGGCAGAACTCGACAAAATCAACGTAAACCTTTCCACCGTAAAAATAAGCGACGATGGCACCGAAACGCAGAGTTCCACAGGCTTTGCAATGGCGGTAAGCATGTTCTTTGCGTTTCTTTCGTACATGGTGATACTGCTTTACGGCTCGCAGGTGTTCAACGGCGTGAGAGAGGAAAAGACGTCGCGCATTGTCGAAGTACTTGTATCGTCCGTAAAACCGTTTGAACTGATGATGGGCAAAATTACAGGCATTGCGCTGGTTGCCCTCACGCAATTTTTCCTGTGGATTGTGCTTACAGTGGTGATTATGATAGGTGTGAACGTACTTACAGCCTCCAACATTGATGTTTCAGCTATGGGCGGAATGAATGCCGATGCCATGCAGCAAATTGAGCAGATAACGGGCGGCGGTGGCTTTCAGTTCAACAAAATTATGGAAATTGTAAACAGCTTCAACCCCATCCGTACCGTACTGCTGATGCTTTTTTACTTTGTTGGCGGCTATCTGATTTACGCTGCGCTGTATGCAGCCGTAGGTTCGGCTGTTGACAGCGAAGCCGATTCGCAGCAATTTATGATGCCCATCACCATCCCCATCATGATAGCGTTCTTCATCGCCTTTATGGCGTTCCGCAATCCATCGAGCAGCGTGGTGTTCTGGGGTTCGCTGATACCGTTTACGTCGCCCATTGTAATGATGTCGCGAATTCCGTATAGCGTGCCCGCGTGGGAAATCATCCTTTCGATGGTGTTGCTCGTAGCAGGCTTTATCTTCACCACATGGTTTGCCGCCCGCATCTACCGCACAGGCATCCTGATGTACGGCAAAAAAGTTGACTACAAAGAACTGTGGAAATGGTTCAGGTATTCGGGTAAATAAAATTAGACCTCTTTGGAAAATACCTGTTGCTACTGAAAAAAACACAAAGCACACAAAATTTATTGTGAACTTTGTGTTTTTTTCTTTGTGAACTTTGTGGTAAAATATACATCTCTGGTTTATGATTCTATTTTTCCGAAGATATCAATATATAACATCCTGCCGCCTTTTAATCTTTCTCAATCATATTTGAGAATAATTGTCCATCGCTATCGCCGCATGTGACGGTTTTATTCTGTAACTTTGTCGGCTATTTTTTTATTTATGAAAACATGGAAAAGACACGTGTAGCCATCATCGACTTGGGGACAAACACATTCAATTTGCTTGTTGCCGAAGTCAACGGGAGCAGTTATCGCATTCTGGCTGAGTCGAAATATCCCGTAAAACTCGGCAAAGGCGGGATTAATAAGGCAATCATTACCGAAGAGGCGATGGAGAGGGGAATTGAGGCATTGGACAGCCATTTGATTACCACATCGGAATATAATGTTGCAGGCATATTCTGTTTTGCCACATCAGCCATCCGCAGTGCAACCAATGGCAACAGTTTTGTGCAAAGAGTAAAACAGAAGTTAGGGCTTCCCATTCGGATAATACCCGGCGACGAAGAGGCTGAAACTATTTTCGACGGCGTAAAACAGGTAATTCCTATGGCTAACGATCCCGTTCTTATAATGGACATCGGTGGCGGAAGTATTGAATTTATCATCGCCAATAAAACAGGTGTGCTTTGGAAAGATAGTTACAATTTAGGCGTAGCCCGTTTGCTCGAGCAGTTTACACCGTCCGACCCTATTCGTGTTTCCGAAATATCAACCATCGAAAAGCATCTGAAAAGTCAGCTCGGTACACTCTTCGAAGCTGTAAAACGGTTTCCCGTAAAGTTGCTGGTGGGAACATCAGGGTCAGTAGATACGCTCGCATCAATTGTGTGCAAGGAACGCTATCCGCTTCTTGATATCAACAAAATTACATCGCTCTATATTGAACTGGACGGATTGGAAGAGGCACACAACCTTTTACTGTCGCTCAACATCGACGGGCGGCGAGTAGTGCCCGGTATGGACCCCGACAGAGTTGACACTATTGTATTGGCAAGCATCATTGTACAATGGGTGCTCAAAGAACTCAAAATACAAGCGCTTGCGATGTGCGCTTTCGCACTGAAAGAAGGAGCCATTCTTCAAATTATTCAGAGTGAATTTTAATTAAAAAAATAATTGTAGAATGTATTTATAAGTCCCGCAGGGACGATACTGTGAGCCGAAGTACCGTCCCTGCGGGACTTACAGTATCCAAAACAATCATTATCTAATTCAAATAACACCTTTAATATCTTTTATTACAGATGACAAAAATACTTGTTATAGACGACCAAAAAAGTATTCGTAATACACTGAAAGAGATTTTGGAATACGAAGGGCACGAGGTGGCGCTTGCCGAAGCTGCTCCCGAAGGAATAGCTCTCTTCTCGTCCGAAAAATTTGACGTTGTGCTTTGCGACATTAAAATGCCCGGCATGGACGGTATCGAAGCGCTTCAGAAAATGATGAAGATAAACAGCGAAGCGCCTGTTGTAATGATTTCGGGACATGGCACCGTTGATACAGCCGTTGATGCCATCAAAAAAGGAGCTTACGACTTTATCGAAAAACCGCTTGACCTGAACCGCCTGCTGGTTACAATCCGCAACGCTATGGAACGAAAAAATCTGGTTACAGAAACAAAGGTACTGCGCCGAAAAGTATCGAAAACATCGGAAATGATAGGCGAATCGCAGGCTATCGCAGTCGTAAAAGAGATGATTGACAAAGTTGCGCCGACCGATGCGCGTGTGCTCATTACGGGTGGAAATGGAACAGGCAAAGAGTTGGTTGCTCGATGGTTGCACGAAAAAAGCAATCGCGCCGAATCTCCTTTTATAGAAGTAAACTGCGCCGCCATTCCGTCAGAATTAATCGAAAGCGAACTGTTCGGACACGAAAAGGGCGCGTTTACATCTGCAGTAAAGCAACGCAAAGGAAAATTCGAGCAGGCTGACGGCGGCACTATCTTTTTGGACGAAATTGGCGACATGAGCCTTGCTGCGCAGGCAAAGGTGCTGCGGGCTTTGCAGGAAAACGTAATTTCGCGCGTGGGCAGCGACAAGGATATTAAGGTTGATGTCCGTGTATTGGCAGCAACCAACAAAAACCTGCAGGAAGAGATACGCAAAGGCTGCTTCCGCGAAGACCTTTTTCATCGTCTGAGCGTAATCATTATTAATGTACCTGCTTTGAACGACCGCAAGGAAGATATTCCACTTCTTACCGACCATTTTAACCACCAAATATGCAAAGAACTCGGCGTTGCCGAAAAAACATTTGACCCGTCGGCAGTGCAGGCGCTTCAGGAGCTGTCGTGGACAGGTAACATTCGTGAGTTTCGCAACGTCATTGAGCGTTTAATCATCCTTGTAAACGGAATAATCACCGACAGGGAGGTAAAAGCCTATGCTACACCGGTGTGGTAAGATAGGAAAGAGTATTGCAGATTAGAGTATAAAGTTGAAAGCGGTAGTATAAAAATTCACGCTTCGCTTTAAACTCTAACAACTATACTCTATAGCAATTATGCAAAACGTTTACTATGTGTTATAGAGCATCGAAAGAATAAAAGTACATAAGGGAACCTCTAAAAACTCAAAGTTCGAGGCTTGCGAGGCGATAAAAGCGCAGTTTACATGAACGTAAATGAGCATTTTATCGTCCGAAGCATAACGAAGAAATTGGAGTTTTTAG